>NZ_JBFBCG010000093.1:0-25286 GCF_040683105.1 Streptomyces sp. NPDC051020
ACAGCGCGACGGCATCGGCCCGGAACTCAGGCGAGTACTTCGACGTCCCCAACGGGAACTCCTGTCCTATGGATCTTCACGATCCAATGATCAGGGTGTCCACGATCAGGGGCAAAGGCCCAGCAGCAGGCATGAAGCACGTCTTGCTTTGCTGTGATCAACTGGAGGACCTCGCGAGCACCACCACCGCGAAGGCCAAGCGCGATCTCGAAACCGAGCGGTTCCGCGACATCATCCTCGAAACGCTGCCCATGGCCGACATGCTCAGCATCGTCGTGACCATGCATCCCCGGGCAGCGCTAACCATCGGCACGGCTTGGGAACTCGCGGACCTGCCGACGTTCGAGATCTCGGAGGCCAACAAGCACCGGATCGTGGTTCTGCCGGCTCTTCGTGACCTGGACTCGGCCGTCAAGCTCCTTTCGAAGTATCTCGCGGCTGCTCGGAGGAAGGACGATCGGCCGAGTGGGGACGTGCACCCGTTCACGCCGGGCGCAGTAGAGGCGTTGTTCAAGCGATCGAATCGCAAGCCACGCGACGTACTACGCAAGGCGCACGGTCTGATTGAGGCCGCGTCGGGCGACAACCTGGTGACCATCGACGAGCAGGCCGTCACCCGTTACTTGGACGCGGTCGGGCCCGACACCGAGGAGGACATCGGCCCCGTCGTGGCGAGCCCGGTGACTACGTCCCTCGACTGGAGCGCCGGGTGATCGTCTTAGCTTCGCGTGCTGGAGAGTCGGGATGACAGCCGATGCCGGTGATGCCTGCCGCCTCTGCGGCACCGCCCTGTCGCCTTGGGAAAGCAGGCGTTGCGGCTGCGGAGGGCCACGCTGGGTGAGCCATGCAGAGATCATGTACGCGATTGCCTGTTCGGTTCGATCAGCCCTGCACGTACGTGACTTCGTTCGCCTGGCCCACCGCGATTACGGACACAAAATCGGTGTCCCCAGTGCCAATGCGGTGCTTTCGGCTGACGGGCGCTTCTGTTGGGCTGGGCAAGGCACGTACTCCTTGTACCGCCACGGCCCCTTGCCCGGCCCTCGGAATCTGGAAGCGGCGAGTCGGCTGGTTCTGCTTGCGGCCCATGAGCCCTTGACAGTGGACGCACTGGACTACTGCCTGAAGCAGCTCGGATATCGGTACAACGTGGCTTCGCTGAAGAACGCGATCAGAATCTCCAAATGGATCACGTGGCAGCAGGATGGCCGGTGGGCGCATTCACTGGGAGAAGCGGCTGAGGCTGAGCTGCGGCGCGAGATACCTGTCGTTCCAGACAGCCGTGATTCTGCGTGGACGGCAATGCGAGATGGGCTAGCCAGGGATGTGCGAGGTTTCATAGCACAGCGAGCAGAGAGGCTTCGCGACCTTGGCAATCCGCATCGATTCGGCCTCAATTGGGACGAGGAGTCAGCAGCGATGAGGCTGCCGATGTGATGCGTAGGTCTCGGGTCGAACCCCGAAGGCGGCTCCGGGAAAGGCCAGGTCACGTAGCGTGTGACCTGGCCTTTTTGCTTAGTCGGGGCAGGGCGCGTCACACGGATGGGATGCCGTGACATGGCTGCGCAAGCGGGACTGCTGCAGAGGCGATTCCCGTGGCCGGCGGCAGCTGGCCCGGGCCAGACGGAAGCGCTCCGCGAAGGGCCTGGCCTGGCTGCGCACTCGCCCCGAATCAGGAGATACGTCCGCAGGTAGCCGAATGTCACCACTGGCGGCGTTCCAAAACGGAAAAGCCCTCGGCGGCCAGCAGGTCTTCCCATTGACGTGTGAGCGGACGCGCCCAGGCAGCGTCCACGCCGTGGGCGTAGGCCAGCAGCCCGTCGACATGGTGAATGAACCCGCGCAGAGAACTGAAGCCGATGTGGCCTACGTGGGAGGCAAATCCGAACTTCTCCGCCCCGCGGATGTGGTCCTCCAGTCTCTTTCGTGTATGCCGTGGCAGGCGCACCTGGTCACCGTCCACCAGCAGACCGAGAACGATCTTCCGTGCTCCTGGCGGAACCACACGGGTCTTTTTACGATGCAATGTGAAGGGCGTGGCGGCTACGGCCTGTGTGATCTCGGCGACACAACGAGTCAGCATCGGACGGTCGAAAGGCCGGAGTGCCGAAAGGGTCATGTCATCGGCGTAGCGGGTGTACGTCATGTCGTAGCGGTCCGCGAGAACTGCGAGCGCGTCGTCCAGAGGGCGAGCAACCGCATTAGCTAAGGCGCCGCTGGTTGGGGCCCCTTGCGGCAGATGGCCCACCACCGGCGTGTTGTAGCTCGGTATGGCCTGGTAGGTGTTCCGTCCGTAGGGCCAGTCCGCGATGTATGGGACGCGGGTACAAAGGCGAGCGATTTCGAAAGAGATGAGCTTGTTGTAGCCGGCTGCGTGCACCACTGCATGTACGGCTCGTTCGTTGATCGAGGGAAAGAAGTCGTGCAGGTCGAATTTCAGCAGCCATGTGGCACCGAGGTGGCGTTGTGCGCACTGCACGGCCGAGCGGCCCCGCTGGTAGGCGTAGCTGGCTTGGTGCGGGGTGAGTCGGCTGAATATGTGGGTCAGTAGCCAGCGTTGGACATCCATCAGGATGGGGTCCGGAGCGGAAATGGTGCGTGTCTTGCCGGTCTCGCGCTTGGGCCGGGAGAATTCCGTGTAGGGGTTCCGCCGTCGCTGGACGATTTCCCGGAGGTACAGGTACGGCACGCCTGTCAGGTGCGCGAGGTGGGCCAGCGTCAATACCGGCGTCAGGCCTTTGGCGTTCAGGCGCCGCATCTGGGACAGGGCTTCGTCGATGGTCTCAGGCGCGACACCGCGTTGGAGCCCTTGTCTTCGGTAGCGTGCGGGAGAGTCGATGACGTCCTACCTTCGGTGTCATCCCGCTAGGGTCTTGAGATGCGCGCACCAGGCACACGTAGGGGCACCAGCGCATTTCAAGACTCAGGCGTACGACGGCTTGTCCACAGCATGCAACCACCGGCCACAGCCTGGTCTGCAGACGCAGACCGTTGTCTCGACGATAACCTCGCCGATTACGCTAGGGCCACCGGCTCTCCCGCAGGGAGCAAGGATAGTAGGGTTCTTGGCTGCCCTGCAATTGCTGAAGCACGTGACGGGGTTTGGCCTTGGCCGCCCGGAGTTCCGCCCATCCGGCGTCGGTCAAGCGACTCTGGGCGTCGATCAGCCCCCAGACCCGCACCTGCACAATGATCTCTTCAGCGGTCGGTACAGACACCGATACGGCGCGAGCCAGCTGCTCGGCATGACGGCGTCCTCCGGCGATGTGTCCCAGCACCTCTGCGAGGTTGCGCACTCCACTGCGATAGCGGGGGCGCATCTCGCCCGCGCGTGCCAGACGCTCCTGGCCCAAGACGCGCAAGCCCAGCGCCGGATCATGTTTGGGTGCGTATCCAGAGAGTTCGCGCATGAGGTCTGGTGGCGCACTGCGGTAGCTGAAGAACGGTGCCCAGCCGTCGGGACGCCGCGACGGACCCTTCGTCTGCCGAAGGATCGACGGCAGGTTGTTCGGCACGGTGTGCTCGAACACCGCCAGCCCTCCGCTGCCTTCCCAGCCCAGGCCCTCCCCGACGCGGCGCTCGTATCTTTCGCACAGAGACCGGACCTTGCGCCGCTGGGCTTCGTCCCACATAGCGGAGGCGAAGTCCATGCCGTGACGCACCAGCCAGATCCCGTCGTACAGGCCGCTGTTGTTCAGGAGACGCAGCCCAGAGGTGGAGGCGGTGAACAGGACCAGGTAGAGCTTGATCAGCTTCAGGGATCGCCAACTGCGGATCGTCTTGTTCCGCAGCCAGGTACGAGTGTACTCAAGGCACTCGCGCCCCGATCCGGCCTGGTCCGATACGAACACCAGGCTGCGCACCCGTCGCTGTCTGAGCTTGTCGGGGTCTGTCGCACCTCGTGTCGCCAAGGAGGTGGGTAGGCTGAGCTGTGTGGCGCCGATGATGTTCTGGACGACCAGCTCGCTGCCCATGCTACTTGCGCTGGAGACCAGGGGCGTCACCGGCTTATGGAACATCACCCCGCCGGTCGGGTCGTAAGACTGAACGCTGAACAGGGCTGCCGGCGTCTCGACGCGTCCATCGGTGAGGACTGCCTGTAGGCGTGCGGACAGTTCCTGCCGGAAGATGGTCTCCGATACGAACCACAGGCTATTGAGTAGCAGTTGAGCTGTCTCGTCGTCACCAGGGGCGAAGTTCTTCAGCCACTCGATTCCCCGGCGAGTCTCGCTCGGTCGTGGTGGTACATCGTGCGTGTGCATCTCGCTTCCCGCTCTCCCGTGAGTGCACCCTGCTGATGGGGCTTGCTGCCTCAGTGTGCCCGGGTCGGGCTCAGGCCGCTGACATCTGCGCACCGCAAGAAGGGGCAAAGGCCCGGCGTACCGGAGGAACGGCTCAGCCAGACGTGGGTTGACGCCTGTCGCCTCGGCCGTCACTTCGCCACCGACTGGAACGTTCTGCTCATGCTGCGAACCAACCAGTTCACCGAGCGCCCTCATATCGGCCGGCCCCAGGACCACACGCACCGCATGGGCGCCTGCTGCTCGCAGCCCGGACCGGCGAGTAACCGAAACAACAAGGAAGAGGATCATGAAGCACGAGTACGAGGGCAAGTTCCTGTCCATCGACGTTGCCGCGCTCCAGGCCGAGCTCGCCGCTCGACAACTACGCTCAAAGTTTCGACGCAGTCTGGGCCGGCGCGCGGCCCTGGACGCCCGACCAGGAGGGGACCGCCACGCATGGGCAGGACTGAGTACTACAACGACCCCGACGCCCCCAAGGCGAACACCCTCATCCCGGCCAGCAACTTGCTCGTCGCCGACGACAGCGGCGCCATCCTCCTCCAGCGCCGCCGCGACACCGGCCAGTGGGCGCTACCCGGCGGTGCCCAGGACATCGGCGAGACCGCCGCAGAGTGCGCGGTGCGCGAATGCCTGGAGGAGACCGGCATCGTCGCCAAGATCACCGGCTTCCTCGGCGTCTACACCAACCCCCACCACATCGTCGCCTACAGCAACGGCGAGATCCGCCAGCAGTACGAGAACACCTACATCGGCCGCCCCATCGGCGGGCAGCCCACCATCAACGACGAAGCCGATGGCGTCCGGTTCGTCCAGCCTGAAGACCTCGACACGTATGACATCCACCCGAGCATGCGCCAGCAGATCGGCGACTACCTCGACGGCACCTACCCCTACCTCGGCTGACTCGCCAACGCCGCTTCCACGCGCTCCACGGCGGCGAAGATCTCCGGCGCCGCCCGACGAATGAACCGCCCCACCACGCTGTCGACCCCATAGCGGCCCAGAATCTCCGCGACCCGGTCCCGCGCGGTGGTCCGCTCACCGTCGGGGGTCGTCGTCATGTCGCAGTACACCAGCGCGTCCACCAGCAACGGCTCCTCCAGCAACGGGAACTCCGCCTCCAACAGCTCCCGAAGACCACGCTCCTCTGCCTCCAGCAGCGCGAAGGAGTGATTCGCCACGAGTCGCACCAGCCGCGCGTCTGCCCCATGTTCGTCCCGGAGGAACCGAGCCCCGTCCAGCGGATGGAACCCCGTCACGGCCAGGCGAGGCGCATACCCCACGTCGTGCAGCGTGGCAGCGGCAACCAGCAGGTCAGCGTCCTCTCCAAGGACACACCCAAGCCCGGCCGCGCGCCCGGCCACCCCTTGCGAATGCGCCCACCGCCGCGGAAGCTCCACCGCCAGTTCCGTCTTCCCTGCACGCCAAGCCCACTCCACCATCGACTCGTTCATGGCCTGGTCTTTGCCCAAGGAGGTCAGCCGATACACAGCGTCGATGGGCCTGCTGGCCGAAGGACGTCACTGGCACCGGGGCAGAAGCCGACGTTGCCCTGAACCTGGTGACCGGCAACATCAGGCTGTCGACTGGGCCCAACCTCCGGTGAGACCGCCCAACTCCGTTGTCACTGGCTGATGACAGGCTGAGCACCACTCACTGCAGGCCGTCGTCAGGAGGACAGCATGGACAACGCCGGTCTTGGCCCGCTGGTCATCACGCGTCGCAGCGGCAACGAGCCGATACGGGCCAACGGCGAAACCGTGAGCAGACTCGCCGAGTTCTGGAGCTGGGCATGCTCCGACCTGGCCAACAACACCATGCGGGGTGTTCTGGCCGAGTACCTCGTGGCCACGGCGCTGGGTGCCACCGCCGCTACCCGCACGGAGTGGGACACGGTTGACATCCGTACGCCCGAAGAGTGGCGCGTCGAGGTGAAGTCGGCGGCGTACCTGCAGTCATGGGCGCAGTCCCAACTGTCGAAGATCTCGTTCTCCATTGCGCCGGCCTCCGGCTGGGACGCCCGGACCGGCACCACCTCGGCCGACGTGCTGCGCCGCTCGGACGTGTACGTCTTCTGCCTGCTGCATCACCAGGACAAGCAGACCCTCGATCCCCTGGATCTGAGCCAGTGGACCTTCTACGTCCTGCCCACCCGTCTCCTGGACGAGCGGTGCCCGAACCAGAGGACCATCAGGCTTTCCAGCCTGGAGCGCCTCGACCCGCTGAAGACCGACTTCACCGGCCTCCAGAAGACAGTCGCCACGTGCGCCGAAGGCCGGCGATAGCCCCTGGGGCCGGTGGGGTCAGTCTGTGCGATGAGCCTTCTCGACGGCCTCCGCTTGGACGGTCACGCGCTGCGGCGGCGCAGGGTGAGCCATGTGCGCCTTGCCGCCTTGCCGGGCTCCTCCGTGGCCCGCAGCTCGACCAGATCGGGGAACCGTGCACGCAGTTCCGACTCGAGGCGGGAGTGGAGGGTGAACCCGGCAGCCGGGCAGTGCGTGCAGGTGCCCGCCATCCGCACCTCCGCGTGCCGGGCGTGGGCGGACACAATCGTCACTGCGCCGCCGTGGGAGCGGATGTAGTCACCAGCGGATCCGTCCAGGACGTCCTGCAGTGCGGCGCGCAGCATGTCGTCCTCGGTGACCACGTCGGCCGGTCGCCACCGCTGAGGGTGCTGCAGTGCGGCGCTGAGCGCGTCGCGCACCCGCGCCCCTGTGCCGGACCAGCTCTGGCCGTCGGCGAGCCGGATCACCACGGCCTGTGTCTCCACCTCGATGGAGGCGACGTCTTCGGAGTGGAGCATTGTCCCGAGCTCGTCCGGTGCGTCGGCGATCTCTCCGACGACCGGCAACGTGCCGGCGGGGATCACCCAGCGGACGGCCTGCGGGTCAGTCGTGGCCTCGGGGTGCATGGGGATGACGCTCATGCCAGCAGTCCTACGACGGTGTGCGTCAGGAAGGCCATGGTCCAGGCCAGCACGAACATATAGCCGAAGGCGACCGCGGGCCATCTCCACGAGCCGGTCTCACGGCGCATGACCCCGACGGTCGACATGCACTGCAGTGCGTAGAGGAAGAAGACGAGCAAGGCGGCCGTCGTGGCCGGGGTGAAGAGCTTCTCTCCCTGGTGCGGCCCGTCGGTGTAGGTCATGTGTGCCAGGGTTTCGGCGGGCTGGTCGGGGTTCTGGGCCGCAGCGACCTGGCCGAGGGTGGCGACGAACACCTCGCGGGCGGACAGCGATCCCAGCACGCCGATGTTGATCCGCCAGTCGAAGCCGAGGGGTTCGAAGACAGGTTCGATGGCGTGGCCGATGTCGGCGGCGTAGCTGTGCTCGACCTCATAGGCCGAGACCGCGGCCTGGTCGGTCGGGTTGACCCCGGCGGAGCGCAGTTGCGCATCGCTGTGCATGGGCAGGCTGAGCAGCAGCCACAGCCCGATGGTGACCAGCAGGATGATCCGGCCGACCTTGTGCAGGAAGCCCTTGCAGGCGCTCCACATGGCCTCGGCCACCGACCGTGGCCGCGGCAGCCGGTAGGACGGCATCTCCATGTAGAACGGCAGCACCGGCCCGCCCCGGCTGCTGAACCGTTTGAAGACCCAGGCCGTCGCCATGGCCGAGAGCGCACCGACGAGGTACAGGGCGAACATGACGACGCCCTGGGCACCGAAGGGCCCGACCCTGGTATCGGGACTGACCAGCAGGCCGGTCAGCAGCACATAGACCGTCAGGCGCGCAGAGCAGGTCATCAGCGGCGCGCCCATCATGGTCGCGAAACGGTCCTTGGCCGACGGCAGGGAGCGGGTAGCCATGATGCCGGGGATGGCACAGGCGAGGGAGGAGAGCAGAGCGACGAACGCGCGGCCCTCCAGTCCGGCCTTGGCCATGAGCCGGTCCATCAGGAATGCCGCGCGGGAGAGGTAGCCGCTGCCCTCCAGCAGCGAGATCATGAGGAACAGCAGGGCGATCTGTGGCAGGAAGACCACCACGCTGCCGAGGCCGCCGATCAGGGCGTTGCCGAGGAAGCCGGAGAGCAACGGGTTCGAGACGTAGTCGGTGACCAGCGTGCCGAGCCAGTCGAAGAGGCTCTGTACCGCGTCCTGCAGCGGTGTCGCGACGGTGAAGATGATCTGGAAGAACGCGAACATGGTCGCGAAGAAGATGAGCGTGCCCCACAGCGGGTGCAGCAGCACGGCATCGATGCGCCGCGTGCGGTGATCGACCTCGGGTATCTCGTAGCCTGCGCTCTCCAGCAGCGACTCCACCCAGGCCCGTCTCTGCGCGGGGTCGACGGGTGGCGGGACGACCGGCCGCTCCCATGCGGCCCGGTCGAGCAGCATGGACTGCAACTGCGCCAGGTCGTTGCGTGACCCGCTAGTCACCGCGACGACCGGCACACCGAGTGCACGGCGGAGGGCCGAGACGTCAAGAGTGCCGCCGCGGCGGGCCAGTTCGTCGCGGAAGGTGAGCACCACACAGATCGGCAGACCGGTCTGCATGACCTGGGCCAGCAGCCCGAGGGAACGACGCAGCGTCGTCGCGTCGATCGTGACGAGAATCCCGTCGGGTGTGCCGATGCCCGGGTTGTCCGGGTCGAGCACATCGGCGACGACCTGCTCGTCCGGGCTGATCGGGTCGAGACTGTAGGTGCCGGGCAGATCCTCGATGACCACCTCGTGCTCGCCGACACGCGCCAGACCCTCATAGCGCGCGACGGTCACTCCGGGGTAGTTGCCGGTCTTGGTGCGCAGGCCGGTCAGAGCGTTGAACAGTGTGCTCTTGCCCGAGTTCGGGCTGCCGACCAGGGCGAGACGAGTCTTGCCGGTGACCGTCTGGGCCACCGGACCGCAGTGCGCGCTCATGCAGTACGCCGTACACGGATGCCGACGGCCTGCTCTTTACGCAGTGCCACCTCGTACTCCGCGACCTGGAAGACAACGGGGTCGCCAAGCGGCGCCTTCCGCAGCACGGTGACCTCCGCGCCGGGGGCGAACCCCAAGTCGAACAGTCGTCGCGCGGTGCTCGGCTCGACCGACTCGTCAATGTCGATCACTTCGCCACTCATCCCGGGTCGAAGGTCGGCCAGCCGCGCATCCCCCGCTGAATCCGTCGGCACTGACGGACCGTTCTGACGCGCACCCAACTGCACTGAGACCATCGACATCCTCAACCCCGGGATCACCTGAGTAATTTAGGGCAGGCTAACCTTTTATCCCGGTAGTAGCAATATCGCCCCCTTCCCGACGCTGGACCCCAGGGAAGACTGCGGATCTGCGGGAGGCCAAGCCGATGCCGCACATGATCACTCGTACTCACGCAACAACTCTTCGATCTTGCGGTTGGCGATCTCCTGCCGTCCGTCGATGCACTTCGCGTAGCGGGTCAGCAGAACCTCAAACTGTCTCCACGAGACCGACCGCTTCAGCCGGCCGCAGGCCACCGAAGTACATGGCCGCGAACAGGCCCACGAGGCGACGACCGCGAGCACGCCGGTACCCGCCCACATAGGAAACGGCCGCCAGGAGGTTGCGAGCCTGCTCAGGGTTGGCGACAACGCGAGAGTCAACCTGGAACGCCCGCTGTGTGAGGCCGGCCCGCTTGGCGACACCCCGGGTCTGTGGAACAGCTCCTTGCTGCCTCTGAACATCGCGAACACCGCACCGCCGGTCAGCGACTCCACCAACGTCGCGAGCCGGGCAAACGAGTCGCTCGATACTTGATGGATTGATCAGTATCGAATCTCGACGAGGCGCCCTTCTGCATCCGGCTCGGGCGCCTCAGGAACCCGGTTCGCTGTCCCGAGCACGATCCGGTGCGCCGACCAGGCCGCGACAGCGGCGTCGAGCACGTCGTCCACGGGAATGCGGTCCGCCTCGCCAAGCTCGTCCGGGAGCACGAGGCCGGCCTCGGTCAGCAGGGAACGGCGCAGGTTCTGGCCGCGCCAGGTCTTCTTGGCGTAAGCGAGCGGCACTCCGTCGGCCAAGGCGTAGAAGGACACCTCGGGGTGCACCTCGTGGATCCGCTCATCGGCGAGCCAACATGCCCGCGCCTCAAGCAGCTTCGGTCTCAGCGCCCACGCCTGCTGGCTCAGCCGATTACCGGTGAGCTCCTGGCATCGGCCGGCGGCCGCCCTGTAGTCCTGCTCCTGCCACGCCATTCTTGGCGCTATGGGGAAAACACTGCTGCGCCGCACCCCGAGCAGCGCCCTGGCCGCGAGATCTGCGGCGCGCCAGCCCTTCTCGACCAGGCCCAACGGCATGTCCACCGCGATCGCATCCACCTCCGCGGCGCGCTCGATCAGCCTCTCGAGCCGGGGATCCACCAGGCTGCCCGCGTACGCGCCGTCCGTAAGTCTGATCCCGACCCACCCCTGCTTGCCACAGGCATCGACCCCAAGGACGTCCATCCCGCCTCACCCCTCACGCGCAAGCCCGAGCCGCAACGCTCCGGGAATGCCCGGGAGCGGCCGACCGCTGGGAGGAAGCCCGCCCAGTTCCAAGGCCTCACGCATCTCGACCATGACGGAGGAGACGGCCGACATCACGTCGGCGGGGGTGTCCATGCTGAAGAGGGCCTCTTCGACCTGGGGTGAGAGAGTCAGCGGATCTTCCTCTTCGGGACCTTCGTACGGGTCGGACCCGTCGCTCACTGTCCACGCTCCCGCAGCTCTCGCATGACCGCGGGCGCGGGGCGACCAGGAGCGGTGCCCGCCTTCACCGCGGCGGCGGTGCGAGCGGTCCGAGGATCGCCTGCCACCTGAACGAGGAGCCACCAGTTCGTCAGGACGTGCCCGATCGTCTCGGGGGTGGCTTCGCCCATCTCGCGGTAGAACTCCATGCGCTGCGCGGGGGGCAGAGCAGCGGCGACGGCGTTCTGGGTGCGCGGAATCGGCTGTGTGCTCACGGTGTCCTCCAGGGCGGGCCCTGCCGGCGTATCGGGCGGGGCCGTGGACGCATCAGCTCTTTCGCGGTGCTGGGGCGGCGTCTCGTGGCGGTGGCCACGGCGCGAGAACAGCTCCGGTGCCTTGGCCGGGGCGTGGCCGACCGCAGAGACGGTCACCGTGCGCCGCGCGGTCACTCGGCGGCGTCCCGGTGCCGGCGGTGCCCGCCCGGGAGGAAGTCGAGCGCATCGGGCAGCGGCGGGAAGTGCCGGCCGTTCCGCGGGACCGTCGGCCTCCGGCGGAACGGCCAGGCCCGGATCAGCCCACCGGCAGCCCCGGCGCCGGGTACGCGTCCATCAGGATCCTCACCTCTGCCCGCACCTTTTCCACCACGGCCTCGTCACCGGTGCGCGCCGCCCCGACCACCCGGTCGATCCACTCCGCGACCGTGCCCATCTCGGAGGCGGGGATCCCGCGGGAGGTCAGGGCGGGGGTGCCGATGCGGATGCCGGACGGGTCGAACGGCTTGCGGGGGTCGTACGGGACGGCGTTGTAGTTGACGACGATCCCGGCCCGGTCCAGGGCCTTCGCCGCGATCTTGCCGGGTACGTCCTTGCCGGTGAGGTCGATCAGCAGGAGGTGGTTGTCCGTGCCGCCGGAGACCAGATCGAAGCCTCGGGAGGCCAACTCCTCCCCCAGGGCACGGGCGTTGGCGACGACCTGATGGGCGTAGCCGCTGAAGCCGGGGGTCGCGGCTTCCTTGAGGGCCACCGCGATCGCCGCCGTGGTCTGGTTGTGCGGGCCGCCCTGGAGGCCGGGGAAGACGGCGCGGTCGATGGCGCGGGCGTGCTCCGCCCGGCTCAGCAGCATCGCTCCGCGCGGACCGCGCAGGGTCTTGTGGGTGGTGGTGGAGACCACGTCGGCGTACGGGGCGGGCGAGGGGTGGGCGCCGCCCGCGATCAGGCCCGCGATGTGGGCGATGTCGGCGACCAGGACCGCACCGGTCTCCTCGGCGATCTCGGCGAAGCCGGCGAAGTCGATCTCCCGGGGCACTGCCGTACCGCCGCAGAAGATCACCTTCGGGCGCTCGGCGAGGGCCAGGTCGCGGACCTCGTCCAGGTCGATGCGGCCGGTGTCGCGGCGGACGCCGTACTGCACACCGCGGAACCAGGTGCCGGTCGCGGAGACACCCCAGCCGTGTGTGAGGTGGCCGCCCATCGGCAGCGACATGCCGAGCACGGTGTCGCCGGGCTGCAGGAAGGCCAGGTACACCGCGAGGTTGGCGGGCGATCCGGAGTACGGCTGCACATTGGCGTGGTCCATGCCGAAGAGGGATGTGGCCCGTTCGACGGCCAGCGTCTCCACCTGGTCGATGATCTGCTGGCCCTCGTAGTACCGCTTGCCGGGGTAGCCCTCGGAGTACTTGTTCTGGAGCACCGTGCCGGAGGCCTCCAGCACCGCTGCGGAGACGTAGTTCTCACTGGGGATCAGGCGCAGGGTGTCGGCCTGGAGTTGCTCCTCCGCGGTGACGAGGGCGGCGAGCTCCGGGTCGGTGGCGGTGAGTGCGGGGCGGCGGTTCTCGGGTGTCGTCACGGGATCCTCCCGGGTCTGGCGCATGGCTGCGGCGTGGACCCGGATGCCCAGGCGGACGGCTCTCCGGCGGTGACGCCTCCGGGCAGGCCCGGAGTGTGCCGCTTCCTCGTGGTCGGTTCCACGGAGCACCCCTGCGGGGATACGCGCCAGTCGCGGCGCTTCGCAGTCTACTGATGGGGCGGCCCGGGCGGCTGTTTGATGGACTGTTTGTGGGCGTTTCGCCCTGACTGGCACCCTTCGCGGCGGCGAGGATGGCGGTAGCACGCATTCCCGGCCTTTCACCTCGAACTGCCCTTCACTCGCCCCCTCTTGACAGTTTCTTGGTGAACGCATGCCCCTTACGTAAAGGGTTTCTCGCCAGAGTGGCGGCTTACATGTGTACATCATCCGGCACATGCTCCACACGCGAAGATCCACATCGCAGGGGGTTACATGAGAACCAGTCGTGCCAGACGTCGCGCCGGGCTGAGCATGGCAGCGACACTGCCGCTGCTCGCCGGTGCACTCGCCCTCGGCATTCCGTCCGCCAGCGCGGACTCCGCCCCCGCCGGACGCGATGCTCTGCAGGGCACCAAGCCGGTCTGGGCCACGGCCAAAGCCGACCAGGGGCCCACCGCCGACAGCGGAAAGGTGAGTGTCCGGGTCCATCTGGCCGGCCGGGACCCGAAGGGGCTGGCCGCCTACGCCACCGCCGTGTCCGACCCGGCGTCCCCCTCGTACGGGAAGTACCTGAGCGCCAAGGAGGCGCAGGCCCGCTTCGGGGCGACCCGGCACCAGATCGACCAGGTCGTGCAGTGGCTGAAGTCGAGCGGGCTGACCGTCACCGGCGCCCATCAGCACTACGTCTCCGCCACCGGTGACGTCGCCGCGGCCGAGAAGGCGTTCAGCACCCAGCTGCGCAACTACCGCAAGGGCAGCCGGACCTACCGCGCCCCGTCCTCCACGGCCTCCGTCCCGGCCGCGCTGAGCGACGCCGTCCTCGCCGTCTCCGGTCTGGACAACGCGCCGCACAAGTCGAGCCACGACGAGACGCTGCCGCCGCCGGACGCGGTGTTCCGCAACTCCGGTCCGTTCTCCTCGTACTTCGGCTCCAGGACGGCCTCGACGCTGCCGAGCGCCTACGGCTCCAAGGTGCCGTACGCGGTCAAGGGCTACACCGGCAAGCAGCTGCGCGCCGCGTACGGTGCGGGCAGATGGACCGGCAAGGGCGTGACCGTCGCGATCACCGACGCGTACGCCTCGCCGACCATCGCGAAGGACGCCGCCGAGTACGCCAAGCGCAACGGCGACGCCCCGTACAGGCGCGGGCAGCTCAGGCAGGTCCTGCCGGACGACTACACGAAGACCGAGGAGTGCGGGGCCTCCGGCTGGTACGGCGAGGAGACCCTCGACGTCGAGGCCGTGCACGCGGTCGCGCCCGCCGCCGACATCGTCTACGTGGGCGGCGCGTCCTGCTACGACGCCGACCTGCTGGACTCGCTCAACAAGATCGTCGACCACCGGCTCGCCGACATCGTCTCCAACTCCTGGGGCGACATCGAGGCCAACGAGACCCCGGACGTCGCGGCCGCGTACGACCAGGTCTTCAAGATGGGTGCGATCGAGGGCATCGGCTTCTACTTCTCCTCCGGCGACGACGGCGACAACGTCGCGTCCACCGGCACGAAGCAGATCGACGTCCCGTCCAACTCCGCCTGGGTGACGTCGGTCGGCGGCACCTCACTGGCCGTCGGCAAGCACGACACGTACCAGTGGGAGACCGGCTGGGGCACGCTGAAGGCGTCCCTCGCCGCCGACGGCAAGAGCTGGACCGGCTTCCCCGGCGCGTACACCTCGGGCGCGGGCGGCGGCACCAGCTCGACCGTGAAGCAGCCGTTCTACCAGCGCGGTGTCGTCCCGGACTCGCTCGCGCGGGCGAACGGCAAGACCCGGATGCGCACCGCCCCGGACATCGCGGCGGTCGCCGACCCGAACACCGGCTTCCTGGTCGGCCAGACGCAGACGCTGCCCGACGGCTCCCTCGGCTACGACGAGTACCGCATCGGCGGTACATCGCTGGCGGCGCCGGTCATCGCGGGCGTTCAGGCGCTCGCGCAGCAGGCCCAGCACGGCCGCCCGCTCGGCTTCGCCAACCCGGCGATCTACGCCCGGTACGGCTCGGCGGCGTACCACGACGTCACCGACCACCCGCTGGGTGCCAAGCGTGACCTCGCGGTCGCCCGCGTCGACTTCGCCAACGGCTCCGACGCGGCGGACGGCTTGCTGACGTCGGTGCGCAGCCTCGGCAAGGACGCCTCACTCAAGGCGGTCAAGGGATACGACGACGTGACGGGGGTCGGGACCCCGGCAGCCGGATACGTGAACTCGTACCGCCGGCACTGACGCACGGGCTCGATGCGAAAACTGCCCCGGAGCTACGGCTCCGGGGCAGTCCTGCGACAGGCTTCAGTTCCGCAAGAAGGGCAGTGACTGCCGGCGTCCCGTCAGGCCGAGGCGCGTTTCCTGGGTGTTGCCTTCTTGGCCGTGGTTTTCGCGGCCTTCTTCGTCGCCGTCTTCGCAGCCGACTTCGTGGTCGACCGTGCGGCGGTCTTCTTCGCCGGGGTTCTGCCCGGCGTCGACTTCTTCGCAGCGGCCTTCCGGGGGGTGGCGGTCGCGGAAGCCCTCTTCTTCGCGCCGGCTCCGCCGCTCTTCTTGCGGGTGGCGAGCGACGTCACCTCGGCCACCGGTGCGCTCTCGGATCCCTCCGCCTCTTCCGCCTCTTCCACCTCCTCGCCGCGGGCCTTCTTCGCCGCCCGGACGCTGCTCTCCAGTGCCGCGATCAGGTCGATGACCTTGCCGCCGGTCTCGCCGGACGCTGCCGGTTCGAGTGCCTCGCCGGAGGCCTTCGAGGCGATCAGCGCCTCGACCGCCTCGCGGTAGTCGTCGTGGAGGGTGTCCATGTCGACCTCGCCAAGCGTGGCCATCAGGGCGTCGGCCAGGTCGAGTTCGGCTTCGCGGATCGTGACGTCGGTCTCCGGGGCCACACCGTCGGTGGCACGGATCTCGTCGGGCCAGAGCAGGCCGTGCATCGCGATCACGTCGTCGACGACGCGCAGCATGCCGAGCCGCTCCCGGCCACGGAGCGCGTACTTGGCGACGGCCACCTTCTGGCTCCGCTTCAGGGCCTCGCGCAGCAGCGTGTACGGCTTGGCGGCGGGGACTCCGTTGGCGGAGAGGTAGTACGCCGTGTCCATCTGGAGCGGGTCGATCTCGGTGGCGGGCACGAAGGCGACGATCTCGATCGTTTTCGCGGTGGGAAGCGGGAGCGAGCCGAGGTCCTCGTCGGTGATCGGGATGATCGACCCGTCCGCGTCCTCGTACCCCTTGCCGATCTCGGCGGCCGTCACTTCCTGCTCGTCGATTTCACAGACCTTCCGGTAGCGGATCCGGCCGCCGTCGGCGAGGTGGATCTGGCGGAAGGAGATCGAGTGGCTCTCGGTGGCGTTGACCAGCTTGATGGGGATGCTGACCAGCCCGAAGGAGATCGCGCCGTTCCAGATGGACCTCACCGTTCACCCCTTTGTCCATGAACATACCGATAGATCACTGTTGGTCCAGAATTCATGTGATTCTTATCGTATGACGCCGATCACTGACGTGGAGGGACGGCGCCTGGCGCTCAGCAATCTCGACAAGGTTCTGTATCCGGCCACCGGAACCACCAAGGGCGAGGTGCTGCACTACTACGCGGCCACGGCGGCGGGGTCCCTGCTCGCGCATCTGTACAACCGGCCGGTGTCCTTCCTGCGCTATCCGGACGGGCCGGACGGGCAGCGGTTCTTCACCAAGAACCCGCCACCGGGCACCCCGTCCTGGGTACGGATCGCCGAGGTGCCGCGGACTGTGGCGCAGCAGGCCGGACAGGTGCTCATCCAGGATCTGGCGTCGCTGATGTGGGCGGCGAACCTGGTGGTGGAGTTCCATACGCCGCAGTGGCAGGCCAACAGGCCGGGTATCGCCGACCGGATGGTGTTCGACCTCGATCCGGGGGATCCGGCAACCGTCGTGGAGTGCTGCGCGGTGGCGCTGTGGCTGCGCGACAGGCTGGCGGCGGACGGGCTCCTCGCGTACGGGAAGACCTCCGGATCGAAGGGGCTGCATGTGCTCGTACCGCTGGAGCCGGTCTCCTCCGACCGGGTGTCGGCGTACGCCAAACAGCTGGCGGTGGAGGCGGAGCGGGATCTTCCGGAGCTGGTGGTGCGCCTGATGACGCGGGCGCTGCGGCCGGGGAAGGTGTTCGTCGACTTCAGCCAGAACGCGGCGGCGAAGACGACCGCCACCCCGTACACGCTGCGCGCCAGGGCCGAACCGACCGTGTCCGCGCCCGTCACCTGGGCGGAGATCGAGGACTGCCGGAGCCCCGCCGAGCTGGTCTTTCTGGCCGGTGACATGGCCGGGCGACTGGCGCGGTACGGGGATCTGCTCGGCCCGCTCATCAACCCGAACCGGGCCCGGCCGCTGCCCTGATGGCGCACGCATCCGGCCGTTGTCATGTCTGCAAGCAAAAGGCTGCATGTGGCGGGTGGATTGTCCGGGCCGTGGTGCACACTCTGCGCAGACACTGCACTACGTGAATGCGCGGGGAGGCGACGGCATGTTCGCGGGGATCGACGAGGTCGACTGGGCCTCGATGGAGCATGCCTACGGGCCTGCCGACGACGTGCCGGGCCTGCTGCGGGGGCTCGCGTCCGCCGATCCGGCGGAGCGCGAACAGGCGCTGGACGGTATGTACGGGGCCGTTCACCACCAGGGGGATGTGTACGACTGCACACTCGCCTGCATTCCCTTCCTCTTCGAGCTGGTCGTGGATCCGGGGATCGACGACCGGGGCGGCATCGTCGAGCTGCTCACCAGCATCGGCGGCATCGATCTCGACGAGGACGAGGAAGAGGACGACGACGAGGGCTTCGACGACGAGGAGTTCGACGAGGAGGAGATCGAGGACGCGGCGAACTACGCGATGGCGGCCTCGGCCGTCACCGCGGGCGCCGGGGCGTTCTTCGAGCTCATCGCCGACGAGGACCCGGGGGTACGGCTCGCCGCGCCCCTGGCGCTCGCCACGCTCCACAGCCACCCGGCGCGGGTCCTCGCGCTGCTGCGGGAGCGGCTGCCGGTGGAGCCGGACGAGGAGGTGCGGCTCGCGCTCGTGGAGGCGGCGGGCCGGGTCGCGCTGCGGAACCGCCCGCTGGCCGGGCAGGCGGCGGACTGGCTGAGCGGGCTCGCCGCGGAGGCGTACACCCCGGCGCTGCGGCTGGCTGCCCTCGCCCAGCTGGCCCGCTGCGCGCCGGACACGCTGCCGGACGATGTCGTACGGCTGGTGGCGGGGTTGCTGACGGAGTTGCGCTCGACGCCCGGCACGGCATCCGGCATGCCGGCCCCGGTGGGCGCCACCGCACAGACCGACGAGCCGGAGCCGGGCGAACCCGCCGAGGAGCGGGGTGCGCCGGTGACCCTGGTGGGGCAGCTGCGGGCGCTGTCCGCGGCGGAATCCGCCGGGCGCAGCGCCCCCTGGACGGCAGATCTGCTGCGGACGCTGCATGTCGGGCTCGATGACCGGGTCGCCGACCGGAGCGCGCTGCTGATCGACCAGTTGCGCAGCCCCGACCGCTGGCAGCGCATCGATGCGGTACGGATGAGCGGCGGGCTGATACGGGCCTGGCGGGGCTCGTACGAGGAGCTGGTCCGCCTCGTGGGTGCCCAGCTCGCGGACCCCGAGCCGCGGCTGGCCGAGGCCGCCTCGCACATGCTGGAGGAGCTGTTCGGGCTGGCCGCGCCCGCCGCGGACGCGCTGGCGGCGCGGGTGGCGGCGGATCCCGGGTCCTGGGTGAAGGAGCGGGAGAGCGAGCCGCCGGGGCTCGGCAGCGCGGTGAAGGCGCTGGCCCGGCTGGGTGACGCCCGGGCGGTGCCCGCGCTGGCCGCCGCACTGGAGCGGCCCGAGGTGCCGCACGACGTGGGGTCCGCCATCGGGTATCTGGGAGCGGCCGCGGCCCCGCTCGCCACAGTGCTGCGGCGCAGGCTGGGCGGGCTCGATCTCGACGAGGGGCTGTACGACCGGGCGAGTCCGCTGCTCGGCGGGCTGACCGCGCTGCGGGCGGGCGAGGCGGCGCCGGAGGTGCTGCGGGTGCTCCGCGGGGCGCCGGAGTACCGCGGGGAGTGGCTGCGGACCTCGGCGCTGCGGGCGCTCGGCTCGTTCGGCCCGGCCGCCCGGTGCGCCGTCCCGGAGCTGCGGGCGCTGATCCGCAGCCCCGGGACTCCGGCGGCGACGGAAGCGGCTCAGGCGCTGTGGGCGGTCGAGGGGGACGCGGAGGCCGTGCTGCCGGTTCTGATCGAGGGGCTGGGGGCGGAGCAAGCGCACGAGCGGCGCGCGGCGGTGAGTGCGCTGGGCGGGCTGGGTGCGCGCGCGGCCGTGGCGGCCCCCCGACTGCGGGCGCTGCTGGTCCATGACGAGCTCTGGCTGCGGGTGGACGCGGCGATCGCGCTGTGGGAGGTGACGGGGCGGACCGAGGAGTCCGTACCGGTCATGCTGGCCGCCTGGGAGATGAACCGTCATGTCAGGGTCCGGGTGGCCGAATGCCTGGCGCTGATGGGTGTCGCTGGTGCAGGGTCGGATGCGGCACATGTGCTGCGCGCCGAACTCGCCTCCGTACGACGTCACAACGCCATGGACGGCGGGTACGGCAGCCACGACACATACGAGGACGAAAAGCTGCTGGCGCTCTGCCGGCGAGCGCTTCACGAAGTAACAGGGAAGGGGCCCACGACATGATCATTTTTGGTACGCGAGGCTATCTGTACCAACTGGCCGTTCTGACGATGGTCTGCGGCTGGTGCGGCAATCCGGCCGCGCACACACTGCGGAAGCGGGTCACGAAGTTCACGCTGTTCTTCGTGCCGCTGTTCCCGTTCTCGACGAAGTACGCGACGCAGTGCACGTTCTGCGGCGGGGAGCAGAAGATCCCGAAGGAGCAGGCCGACCAACTGCTGGCGCAGCACGTGGCATCGCAGGACGGCAACCCGTTCGGACAGGCTCAGCAGCAGCCGGGGTACGCCCAGGGCGGGCAGAACCCTTACCAGCACTGACACCACCGCGGCCGCACCGATAGCAAAAAGGGTATAAGGGACTTCCTTCCGCATAAGGTCGACGGGGCATGGGTCGGTGGACCCATGCCCCGTCGTCCGGGAAGGGAGGGAGTCATGCGCCCGCATCGCGTGATCATGCGAGTGCCGTCGGCGATCGCCGGATACGGGTACCGGACGGCCTGGTCCTGGGACGACCACCGGCGCGCGATGCCGCCGGCTCGGGACGAGATCCTGCGGAAGGCCCCGGAGGTGGTGCCCACCGGCCGGCCGAGCGCGAAGCCCAGCCCCGAAGCGACCATGGCGCCGCCGCCGGTCACCGCCTCCGCGGGGCGGCGATGAGGCGACGGAGACTGCGCGCGCCCGCGTGGACCGCGACGCTCGCCTGGAAGTCGGCCGTGTTCATCAGCGTGATGTGCTGCGCGTTCGCCGCGCTGCTAGGCGTACTGGTGCACACCGCGGTGACCCGGGAGGCCCTCGACGAGGCCCGCACCGACGCGCTCTCCCGGCTGAACGACGTCACCGCGGCGTACAAGGCGGGCGAGGCGCTCCCGCCGGATTCCGGTATCGATCCGCCCGGGCTGCCCGCGTCCCTGCGCGCCCTCGCCGTGAGCGGGCATCAGGGCACGCTCGTCGCCGAGCACCACGGGCGCCCGACCATGTGGGCCGCAGGCCCGGCCGACGGCCGCGCGCTGGCCACCGCGATCGACTACAGCCGGAGCGCCCACGTGATCAACAGCCTCGACCGGGCGATCGTCGGCTCCTCGCTGCTGGCGATCGGCGCCACGCTGCTGGTCGGCGCGTTCGCCGTCACCCGGGTCACCCGTCGGCTGCACCAGACCGCCCAGGTGGCCCGCCGGATCGGTGCGGGCGATCTCGACGCCCGCGTCGACGATCCCCGCACCTCGGACCCGTCGCGCCCGCAGGACGAGGTGGCGATCGTCGCCGGTGCGCTGGACACGATGGCATCCACGCTCCAGCGCAAACTGCTGGCCGAGCAGCGCTTCACCGCCGACGTGGCGCACGAGCTGCGCACCCCGCTGACCGGTCTCTCGGCCGCGGCCGAGCTGTTGCCGGCGGGCCGCCCGGCCGAGCTGGTGCGGGACCGGGTGCGGGCGATGCGGGCGCTGACGGAGGATCTGCTGGAGATCTCCCGGCTCGACGCCCACACGGAAGAGGTCGATCTCGCGGTTCACGAACTGGCTCCGCTCGCCGTGCGAGTGGCGGCCGCCTCGGGAACGGAGACCGAGGTACGCGTCCTGGGGGCGGAAGCCGGAACCGGGGCGAGGCCCGTGCGGGTGGAGACCGACAAGCGGCGGCTGGAGCGGGTCCTCGGCAATCTGATCGCCAACGCGCACCAGCACGGCCGGCCCCCGGTGGTCGTGACGGTCGACGGGCCGGTGGTGACCGTACGCGATCACGGTCCAGGATTCCCGGACTATCTGCTGGCCGGTGGTCCGCAGCGGTTCCGTACCGAGGAAGGCGGCAAGGGCCACGGGCTCGGACTGACCATCGCCGTCGGGCAGTCGGCGGTCATCGGCGCCGAGCTCGTCTTCGCCAACGCGGAGGACGGCGGGGCGGTGGCGCGGCTGACGCTCCCGCAATACGTACGACTCGACGACGGCGAGCCGCCCGGCCATGACGACCAGACAGAGGCGACGTAAGAGGGCGCGCGGATAGGTGGGGCGGCGTCTAAGGGAAATGAAGTGACATAAGGGGAATATGGCGCACCTCTTGCTACGTTGCGTGGCATGACCGCACCGAGGACGGACGCGCCCCCGCCGCAGCTACGCCTGCCCAAGCGGCGCGGGGTCGAGCTCGCCCTCCTCATCGGAGCCGTCCTCATCGCCGTCTACGGCTACGCCGCCGTCGGCCTCGCGCACGACCACGCGATCCCGCCCGATGTCGCCGGTTACGGTGCCGGTCTCGGGCTGCTCGCACTCCTCGCGCATCTCGCCGTCCGCTTCCGCGCCCCGCACGCGGATCCGCTGCTGCTCCCCATCGCCGTCCTGCTCAACGGTCTCGGACTGGTGCTGATCTACCGGCTCGACCTGGAGACCCCGAAGGACCAGGCGGCGCCCACCCAGCTGGTCTGGTCGACGCTCGGGGTCGCGCTCTTCATCGTGGTCGTCATCTTCCTCCGCGACCACCGGGTGCTCCAGCGGTACGCCTACCTGTCGGTCGCCGCAGCGCTCGTCCTGATGATCGTGCCGATCTTCTTCCCCGCGGTGAACGGTGCCAAGATCTGGATCCGGATCGGCGGATTCTCTTTCCAGCCGGGCGAGTTCGCCAAGATCCTGCTCGCCGTCTTCTTCGCCGCGTACCTCTCCGCGAACCGCCACGCGCTCGCCTACACGGGCCGCAGGATCTGGAAACTCCAGCTGCCCACCGGCCGGGTGCTCGGCCCGATCGTGGCGATCTGGCTGCTCAGTGTCGGGGTGCTGGTCCTCGAGCGGGATCTGGGGACCTCGCTGCTCTTCTTCGGCCTCTTCGTGATCATGCTGTACGTGGCGACCGGCCGGACCGGGTGGATCGCGGTGGGGCTGCTGCTCGCCGCCGTCGGCGCGTTCGCCGTCGGCTCCCTCGAGCCGCATGTGCACAGCCGGGTGCAGGACTGGCTCGATCCGTTCGCCTCCATCGCCGCGGGCCAGGGACCGAGCCAGCTCGCCCAGTCGCTGTTCGCGTTCGCCGCGGGCGGGATGCTCGGCACCGGGCTCGGTCTCGGCCACTCCATCCTCATCGGTTTCGCCGCCAAGTCCGACTTCATCCTGGCCACGGCAGGAGAAGAGCTCGGGCTGTCCGGTCTGACCGCGATCTTCCTGCTGTACGCGCTGCTGGTCGCCCGCGGCTACCGGGCCGGGCTCGCCCTGCGCGACCCCTTCGGGCGGCTGCTGTCGATCGGGCTCGCATCGATCCTGGCCCTTCAGGTCTTCGTGATCGCGGGCGGCGTGATGGGGCTGATCCCGCTGACGGGCATGGCGATGCCGTTCCTCGCCCAGGGCGGTTCGTCCGTCGTGACCAACTGGATCATCGTGGCGCTGCTCATCCGGATCAGCGACCTCGCCCGCACCCCCCACCCCGACCAGGTGGAGAACGGGGTCATCGCACCGATCGTGGAGGACCCGTCGTGATCCGCTACATCCGGCGGGCCGCCGCGTTCTGCCTGCTGCTGCTCATGGCGCTGCTGCTGAACGCCGCCCGCATCCAGGTCTTCCAGGCGGACGAACTGGACGACAACCCCGCCAACCGCCGCCGGACGATCGCCCGCTACGACCAGCCGCGGGGCAACATCCTGGTCGGCAGCACGTCGGTCACCGGTTCCAAGAACACGGACGAGCAGCTCGCCTACGAGCGCACCTACACCGACGGGCCGCTGTACGCGCCGGTGACCGGATACGCGTCGCAGACGTACGGCACCACGCTCATCGAGAACGCCGAGGACGACATCCTCTCCGGCACCGACCCGCTGCTCGCCCCGCTGCCGCTGTGGGACGAGATCACCCGCAGCCGGCAGCCCGGCGGCAATGTCGCGACGACCGTCAAGGACTCCATGCAGCGCGCCGCGTACGCCGGGCTGGGCGGGCGGCGGGGTGCGGTCGCCGCCCTGGAACCGTCGACCGGCAAGATCCTGGCGCTGGTCTCGACCCCTTCGTACGACCCCGAGCGGCTCTCCGGCACCGGTTCGTCGGTCACCGACGCCTGGCGGCAGTTCAACAGGGCGAGGAGCCAGCCGATGCTCAACCGGGCGATCCGGCAGACCTATCCGCCCGGCTCCACCTTCAAGATCGTGACGGCGGCCGCGGCGCTCGACGCGGGTGTGGTCGAGGACCCCTACGCGGAGACCGACACCCCGTCCCCGTACGTCCTGCCGGGGACCAGCACCACGCTCCCCAACGAGGCCAGCGGCTGCGAGTACGCGTCCCTCGCCGAGGCGATCCGCGTGTCGTGCAACACCGTGATGGCCCATCTGGGGGTGGAGGTCGGGCTGGACGGGATGGTGAAGGCGGCGCGGAATTTCGGCTTCAACGACACCGGACTGAAGATCCCGTCCGGCGTGGCAAAGAGCAACTTCGACACCGACATGAGCGACGACCAGCTGGCCCTGTCGTCGATCGGACAGTTCAACACGACGGCGACACCGCTGCAGATGGCCATGGTGGCGTCGGCCGTCGCGAACGGCGGTGACCTCAAGTACCCGTATCTGGTGGACCGCACGACGACCAGCACCGGCACCACCGTCCATCAGAACCGCCCGCGCTCCTACCACCAGGCGATGAGCCCGCGGACCGCGACGCAGCTGCGGCAGATGATGATCGACGTCGTGGAGCACGGCACCGGATCCAATGCCGCGATCTACGGGGCGACGGTCGGCGGCAAGACCGGCACCGCTCAGCACGGCATCGACAACTCCGGTACCCCGTACGCCTGGTTCATCTCCTGGGCACAGGCGCCTGACTCGAACCGGCCGACGGTCGCGGTCGCGGTGGTCGTCGAGGACGCCGCCGCGAAGCGGGCGGACATCAGCGGGGGCGGCAGCGCGGCGCCGATCGCCCGGGCCGTCATGGAGGCGGCGCTGCAAGCCGGCGGCACGGGGGGCGCGCCCCCGTCCGGGGCGTCTCGCGGCTCGGAACAGCGCGTGCGGGGCGGCACACGCTGACTATAGTTCCCCCGACACTCACCGTGCGTCTGGTCGTCCATCCGGGCCATCGCAGCCCCCACTGTCATCCTTCCGCACGCTGCGCCAGTGCGCCATGAAGTTGCTGCCGGCGAAGCAGTGGTGCCCCGGATGCTGGTGGTCCAGGCGGCATGGTCGGTGGCGGGAGGGAACGGTACGGCGAAGCCGTGGGCGACGAGGGGCTGTTCGGGCGCGGTCATGGCGGGAAGTTATCCCCAGCCCTTCGGCGCTCCCGTGGCCAGACTCGTGGGGACCACGCCCCTTCCCGTGGACGACGCCACCACCTGGTGAGCGGCCGATCATCCGCCTGATCACGTCCACGCGCTGGCGCGGGCGGCGCATCGCGCGCCCCTGCCCCAAGACCGCTGGCGACGGCTGTTACTTCTGCGAGGACTTCCAAAACGATAGGCAGTTCCTGCCGATCCACATCGGCGCCCTCGCCCGCACCCGCGAACTGCAGGCCAGCACCACCACAGCGGAACGACCCCGCACTGTCGCGGTCAACGCACGACTGGTCACCGCCGTCGCGCACGTCATCGCCCACTCGAGCACTCCGGCGCACTGGCCGAGCTCCGCGAAGCGGGCGGTCGGCCCTGTGAACGCAGAAAAGCCCCGTGCCACAAGTGCACGGGGCTTTCCCGGAATAATTGTTCGGCGGCGTCCTACTCTCCCACAGGGTCCCCCCTGCAGTACCATCGGCGCTGAAAGGCTTAGCTTCCG
>NZ_JBFBCG010000094.1:0-24798 GCF_040683105.1 Streptomyces sp. NPDC051020
CGCCGCAAGGCGCCCGTCGAGTCCCTGATGCCGCTGCGGCTCGCGAAGTTCGGTGTCCCACTGGCCGACACCGGCCCGGCCGGCCTGGCCGCAGCCGGCATCGAACCGGCCCTGCTGCCACCGGCCCCGGCCGCCGTCGAAACGGTCCACCCCCAGGCCGAGCTGCCGTACGCCGCACAACAACAACAGCAGCAGCACGCCGAGCCCCGGCAGCACCCGCAGCAGCCCCAGCAGCAGTACGCCCACCCCTCCGACCCGCCCGCAGAGGAGTGGCCCCTGGAGGGCCCCGGCGCGCACGAGAGTCCCTGGTTCGCGGCGCCGCAGGCCGCGGAGGGCACGTACGAGGGCGCGTACGACCCCACGTACACCGAGACCCCGGAGCCCGCCCCGGTCATGATCCCGTCGGGCCCGGGCGACCGCACCCGTCCCCTGGGCGACGTGGGCACGATCGGCGCGGTCCCTCGTCCCCGCAGCGAGCAGCCCCTGCCGGAGCAGCTGGAGCAGCCGCAGGGCCCGCCCCAGGAGGAGCCGCAGCCCCAGCAGGAAGCTGATCCGGCGGAGTGGGCCGAGGCGGAGATCGAGTTCGGCAACGTCGCGTACAAGGCGTACTCCGACCTCACGCACGAGCACCAGGTCCACCCGAGCGTCGAGGTCCTCGACATAACGCTCTCGGACGTCCACGGCGTCAGCCACCCGCGCAGCACGGCCCTGCTCCGGCGCCTGCTGCCGGGCTTCAAGCAACGCTTCGACAACGAGATGGCCGAGAACCACATCGCGTAGCCACCGCCGAGTCCGTCCGCCGCACGAGAACGGACCGGGACCGGCAGGACAAAAGGGCCGTCACCCGCATCACCGGGTGACGGCCCTCCGTACGACCGACTCCTACGCGCCCAGCAGCTTCCGCACCCGGTCCGCGCCGACGGCCAGCAGCAGCGTGGGCAACCGCGGACCGGTGTCACGGCCGACCAGGAGCTGGTACAGCAGCACGAAGAACGACCGCTGCGCGGCCTTCAGCTCGGGCGTCGGCTTGGCGTCCGACTCCAGCCCCGCGAGGACCTTCGGCACCCCGTAGACGAGCGTCGTGAGCCCGTCCAGCGACCAGTGCGTGTCCAGCCCGTCCAGGAGCAGCCGCAGCGACCGGTGCCCCTGGTCGTCCAGTGAGCCGAGCAGTTCCTTGTCCGGCTCACTGCGGACGATGGTGCGGGCGTCGACGGGGACCTGGTTGGTGATCCAGTTCTCCGCGCGGTCGAGGCGCGGCCGCGCCTCGTCGAGCGAGCCGATCGGGTTCTCCGGGTCCAGCTCGCTCAGGATGCGCAGCGTCTGCTCGTCGTGGCCGGCGGTGATGTCGACGACGGACGCGAGCGTGCGGTACGGCAGCGGGCGCGGCGTGCTCGGCAGCTCACCGGCGGCCGTGCCGATGGCACGCGCGTACGCGGCGGCGTCGGCGGGCAGCACGGAGCCGTCGGCGACCTTGCGCGCCAGCGAGTCCCACTCGTCGTACAGCCGCTGGATCTCCTGGTCGAAGGCGATCTTGAAGGACTGGTTGGGCTTGCGGCGCGCGTACAGCCAGCGCAGCAGCGGTGCCTCCATGATCTTCAGCGCGTCTGCCGGGGTCGGCACGCCGCCCTTGCTGGAGGACATCTTCGCCATGCCGGAGATGCCGACGAAGGCGTACATCGGGCCGATCGGCTGCACACCGTCGAAGACCTCGCGGACGATCTGGCCACCGACGACGAACGATGAACCGGGCGAGGAGTGGTCCACGCCGCTGGGCTCGAAGATCACTCCTTCGTATGCCCAGCGCATCGGCCAGTCGACCTTCCAGACCAGCTTGCCGCGGTTGAACTCGTTGAGCCGGACGGTCTCGGCGAAGCCGCAGGCGTTGCAGGTGTAGTTCATCTCGGTCGTGTCGTCGTCGTACGACGTGACCGTGGTCAGGTCCTTCTCGCAGTTGCCGCAGTAGGGCTTGTACGGGAAGTAGCCGGCCGAGCCGCCGCTGCCGTCGTCCTCGCTCGCCGCGCCGGAACCCGCCTCGGCCTCCAGCTCGGCCTCGTCGACCTTCTTCTGCTGCGGCTTCTTGCCGCCCTTGGCGCCTGCCGCCGGGTCCTTCTTCGTGCGGTACCGGTCGAGGACCGCGTCGATGTCGGCGCGGTGCCTCATCGCGTGCAGGATCTGCGCGCGGTACGTCCCCGCCGTGTACTGCTCCGTCTGGCTGATGCCGTCGTACTCGACACCCAGCTCGTCCAGCGCAGCCGTCATCGCGGCCTTGAAGTGCTCCGCCCAGTTCGGGTACGCGGACCCGGCCGGCGCAGGCACGGACGTCAGCGGCTTGCCGATGTGCTCGGCCCACGACTCGTCCACGCCGGGGACGCCGGCCGGAACCTTGCGGTACCGGTCGTAGTCGTCCCACGAGATCAGGTGGCGGACCTGGTACCCGCGGCGGCGGATCTCGTCCGCGACCAGGTGCGGGGTCATGACCTCGCGGAGGTTGCCGAGGTGGATCGGGCCCGACGGGGAAAGACCGGACGCGACGACGACCGGTTTGCCAGGCGCACGACGCTCCGATTCGGCGATGACATCGTCCGCGAAGCGGGAGACCCAGTCGGCCTCGGTGCTGCTCTGACTCTGAGCCACGGTCGGCACGTCCTTCTCTCTGGTAGGGCTCGTAGGGGCACTGTCCATTCTCCCAGGTCCACCCGGCAGTGCGAAAACGGCTTTACAGTGCGTGGGATACTGGGCGTGATCCCTTGTACCCCTACGGAAACGGCAGCCATCCCATGGCCTCGGTCAATTCCCTCGCTTCCACGCTCCAGCAGCAGCTCGCGGACGCCCTGACGGCAGCACTGCCGGATGCCGGCACCGCGGACCCGCTGCTGCGCCGAAGCGACCGGGCCGACTTCCAGGCCAACGGGATCCTGGCCCTCGCCAAGAAGCTGAAGGGCAACCCGCGCGAGCTGGCGTCCCAGGTGACGGCCGCGATCCCGGCGGGCGACCTGATCAAGGAGATCGAGGTCTCCGGCCCCGGCTTCCTGAACATCACGCTCAGCGACAAGGCCATCATCGAGACCCTCGCCGCGCGGGCCGCGGACGACGAGGGCCGGCTCGGTGTGCCGTACGCGCAGAACGCCGGCACGACGGTCGTCGACTACGCCCAGCCGAACGTGGCGAAGGAGATGCACGTCGGGCACCTCCGCTCCGCGGTGATCGGTGCCTCGATGGTGGAGGTCCTGGAGTTCACGGGCGAGAGCGTGGTCCGCCGCCACCACATCGGCGACTGGGGCACCCAGTTCGGCATGCTCATCCAGTACCTGATCGAGCACCCGCACGAGCTGGACCACAAGGACGCCGACGAGGCGGACGGCGAGGCCGCCATGTCCTCCCTCAACCGGCTCTACAAGGCGTCGCGGGCGCTCTTCGACTCCGACGAGGAGTTCAAGGCCCGCTCCCGGGACCGGGTGGTGTCGCTCCAGGCCGGTGACGAGGAGACGGTCGCGCTCTGGCAGCGGTTCGTCGACGAGTCGAAGATCTACTTCTACTCGGTCTTCAACAAGCTCGACATGGAGATCCGCGACCCCGACATCGTCGGCGAGTCCGGCTACAACGACATGCTCGAGGAGACCTGCCGGATCCTGGAGGAGACGGGCGTCGCCGTCCGCTCCGAAGGTGCGCTGTGCGTGTTCTTCGACGACGTGAAGGGCCCGGACGGCAACCCGGTCCCACTGATCGTCAAGAAGACGAACGGCGGCTACGGCTACGCGGCGACCGACCTCTCCGCGATCCGTGACCGGGTCCAGAACCTCAAGGCGAACACCCTGCTGTACGTCGTGGACGCGCGGCAGTCACTCCACTTCAAGATGGTCTTCGAGACGGCCCGCCGGGCAGGCTGGCTGAACGAGGACGTGAAGGCGCACCAGTTGGCGTTCGGCACGGTCCTCGGCAAGGACGGCAAGCCGTTCAAGACCCGTGAGGGCGAGACGGTCCGGCTGGTCGACCTGCTCGACGAGGCGATCGAGCGGGCGACGGCCGTCGTGCGCGAGAAGGCCGAGAAGGTCGGCCTGACCGAGCAGGAGATCGTCGAGAACGGCGAGTACGTCGGTATCGGCGCGGTGAAGTATGCCGACCTCTCGACGTCCGCAGTCCGGGACTACAAGTTCGACCTGGACCAGATGGTGTCGCTGAACGGCGACACCTCCGTGTACCTCCAGTACGCGTACGCCCGGATCAAGTCCATCCTCCGCAAGGCGGGCGAGACCCGGCCGGTCGCGCACCCGGAGCTGCAGCTGGCCCCGGCCGAGCGTGCGCTGGGTCTGCACCTGGACCAGTTCGGCGAGAACCTGGCCGAGGTGGCGTCGACGTACGAGCCGCACAAGCTGGCCGCGTACCTCTACCAGCTGGCCTCGCTCTACACGACGTTCTACGACCAGTGCCATGTGCTGAGCGACGACAACCCCGCCGAGGTGGTCGAGAACCGGCTCTTCCTCTGCGACCTGACCGCCCGCACCCTCCACCGGGGCATGGCGCTGCTCGGCATCCGGACCCCCGAGCGCCTCTGACCGGGACACCCGCCCGTACGCACCGGCCCGGTGGCTGTGACCCGTTACTCCTTGGTCACCCACTGGGCCGTGTCGTGCCGGTACACGTACTGCGGCCGCACCTTGATGCTGCTGGTACGGAACGGCTTCCCCCCGTCGTCGATGCGCAGCGTCCCCGCCCGGCCGCCGCTGCTCCACTCCAGCTCCAGATACCAGCTGACGTCGTGCCCTTCGACATGGGCGTCGAGGTCGAACACCTCCACATCTGTGGAGGACACCCGGAACGGGAAGTCCTTCGGCGGCACCCGCTCGTCCCTCTGCTGCCCCGCCACCGGGGTGAGGACCGGCCGGCTGTCGTCGAGGTCGATGTCGAAGGACTGCGGCGTGATGCCGCTCCCGCAGCCATCCCCCATCGAGTACGCCGACCACGGCAGCGGCGCCTTCCGGGACAGCGTCCGCACGTGCAGTCCGTTCAGCACGACAGCCTGCCCCGACTTCCCCTGCACGGTGAGTTCGAGCAGCATGCTGCCACCGTCCACCCCGCCGAGCGCCCTGGCCCAGCCGCGGGTGTCCTGCGGTGCGGGGGGCGGAGGTACGTCGTCCGGCTTCTGGTCCAGTACGTAGTACTGGCCGCAGGGCTCTTCCCAGTTGTACGAGCTGATGGTGGCGGTCAGCGGCACGCCCCCGCTCTGCTGCCCACCCGGCCCGGCTCCCGCGCCGTGTCCGCCGGACGGGGCGGAGGCGTCGCCGCGCGCCGGGGACGAGGCGCTCGCCGAGCCGGACGGTACGGGTGTGCCCGACTTCTTCGCCCGGCCGGGCAAGGCGGTGACACTCGCGCCGAGGCGGGGCAGGGCGGACGCGGGCCCGTCCGTTTCCTCGCCGTCCACGGCGGCGGCGTTGCTGAGCTCGTCGGCGTCCGTGCCCGACATCTTGCTGACGACGATCGACGTGGGCACGGCCAGCGCGACGACGGCGACGGCCGCGAACAGCACACGCACCCGCGGGGAAGACAGGAACCGCCGGGGCCGGCTCGCTCCACCGGCCACGATCGCGGCTTCGGAAGCGGGCACGGGTGCGGGCGTGGGCATCGACGCCGGCACCGTCGCGGGCGTGCCGCCACTGTGCCCGCCCGCTTCCGCGCCCCGGCCTTCGGGCGAATCCCCGGCCCCGGCCCTGCCCTCGTCCCCCACCTCGGAGCCACGAACCGCACCCGGAACCATGTCCGAAACCGCATCCCGAACCGACTCCACAGCCACGCCCGAGACCGCGCCCCGGACCGGCTCCGCACCGGCGGCGCGGCGCCGTCGGGCCGCATCAGCCACGATCCACCGCCGGTGCAGCTCCACCAGCTCATCCGCGCTCGCCCCGCACAACCGCGCCAGCCGTTCCACCGGGGCGTACTCATTGGGCACGGCATCACCGTTGCAGTACCGGTGGAGCGTCGAGGTGCTGACGTGCAGTCTTCCGGCGAGAACCCCGTAGCTGCGCCCTGAACGGTCCTTCAGTTCCTTCAGCAGAGCCGCGAATTCCACGGCTTCCGGCGTCGCCACTGCGGCGTTCCCCCTCCTGGTCCGTCCCGGAACACCGTTCCAGGGACGTGGAATCTGCCCAGGTCACGGTACGCGCAAGCATTCCGGCTTCCCCAATGGGCCAGTCGGCGTTGCGTCCGAATTCCGGCGTCCCACAGTCTGTGATCACACCGCAGAGACCATCGGGACGACGCAGTGCGAACCCGTTTCCGCATCGAGCTGATCGATGCCGTGGCGATCGTCGTAGTGATCGTGTCGACCGCGATCCTCACGGTTCTGATCTGCCGGCACTGACTGAACAGCCTCACCAACACACACGGGGAGTACCACCACCATGCGCAGCATCCGCACCACCGCCCTCGCCGCGACCGCCCTCCTGGCCGCCCTCTCGCTCACCGCGTGCAGCGACAACAACGGCGGTGACAACGGCACGGCGGGAGCGGCGGCTCCGGCAGGGAGCACCGTCGACCAGCAGTCCCCGGCCGCCGCCGCGCCGGACTCGGGCAAGGACGCCAAGGACACGGACAGCACGTCCGACGCCCCTGCCGACAACACGGCGGCCCACTCCAAGGGCTCCACCTCCGGCACGGGCGGCCAGAAGAGGAACACCGGCGACAAGGGCACCGGCAACGGCTCCCCCGTCACCTGCATCGGCGAGAACACCAAGGTCACCGTCAGCAAGGTGAGCCGCCCCATCAACCACCTGCTGCTCACCATGACCAACAGGGGCTCCCGCGCCTGCAACGCGTACCACGCGCCCAAGCTCCGGTTCGACGACGCGCAGTCCGTCTTCCGGATCCTCGACGACAGCAAGCCGCAGGCCGTGGTCACGCTCGCCCCGGGCCAGTCCGCGTACGCCGCCATCGGGCTGACCGGTGACACGGACCTGAAGAACCAGCACAAGGCCACCCATCTCTCGGTGTACTTCTCCGCCAAGGACCCCTCGGGCTCCACGGACACCGCCCCGGCCGAGCTGACGCTCCCGGCCGACACCTACGTGGACGATCAGGGCTTCGTCACCTACTGGCAGAGCGACATGGCCGACGCCCTCACGTACTGAGCGGACCGACCCCGCAGACCGCACGGGCCGCACGAAGCCTGCGATCTTCCCTTCCAGGAAGGGCAGTTGATCAAAGAACCGGAGGACGTCCCGACGGAGGGGGCGAGATACCCACCCGCCCCGGGCTGTCGAGCCGAGGGGAACCGCTCAGGTGGATCTGGACCACACCGATCTGGCCGTCGTCCGCGAACTGCAGACGGACGGCCGCCTGACGTACGAGACGCTGGCGCAGCGCGTCGGCCTCTCCCGGCCCGCCACCCGCGCCCGGGTGCAGCGGCTGATCCTGGACGAGCTGGAGCGCGACGGGCGGCTGCCCTTCGCGGAACTGGAACTGGCCGAGCGCGTGGGCCTCTCACCCGGCGCCGCCCGCGCCCGCACACTGCGCCTCCTCGACGGCGGCGTCGCCAAAGTGCTCGCACTGGTGCGCCCGGAGCTGCTGGGGCTGGGCTTCCTGTGCGGGTTCGCCGTACGACTGGACGGCGAGCGGGACCCGGTCGCCCGACACCTGGCGGCCTGGGACCGGGTCTCGTTCCTCTCCGCCTGCGTGGGGCGCGCGGAGCTCGTCGGAACAATCAGCGCGGAGTCGCTCGCGGCGGTGCGCGAGACGCTGGAGGACATGCGGGCCTGTACGGGCGTACGGGCGGTGGAGAGCTGGATCCATCTGGAACTGATCAAGGAGCGCTGCGACCTCACCCCCAACCCGTCCTGACGGGAAGCCCCTCCCCCTGCGACCGCGCCGGACGATACAGAAGCCTCATCCGCCGTTGCGGACTCCCCGCACGTACGGCTCCTCATGAATGTCCCCCGGTCGAAAGCAGGCCTTCTCATGCACCACCACCCCGACGCGTCGGGGGACCACCCGGTCACGTACCAGGTGCCGTTCAGCTACCGAGGCGCACCGGTCGCAGGCGCGGACGCAGCGCTCATCGGCACCACCGAGCACGGGGTGCTGGGGAAGCGATGGGTCTACGACGGGACGCGTGACCCGGTTCTCGTCGCCCAGTTGTTCGCGCTGATCGTCGGCGAGGCCGAGCCGCAGATGCAGAGCACGAGCGACACCCCCGACCCATCCGTCATCGGTTGGTTCGCGGAGTCCGGCGCCACAGCGGCGATCGCCTCCACGACCGTGACCGACGACCCGAGCGGTACGGATCTCCTCGTGCAGACGGCAACGGACGGGCACCGGCTGGCCATCCACATCAACCGCGTTCTCCAGCCCGGCCGGGACACCGTCGGGCAGGAGGCCCTGGGACACGTCACCGCGGGCTGGCCACTCCCCGACGGGACGACGGCGCGGACCGTGTTCGCCGTCGTTCACCCCGCACACACGTAGCTCCACGAGCGGTATCAGCGCGGCTGTCAGTGACCGCGTCTAGAGTCGCGACCATGGCGACGCTCCCGAACCCGCTCCCGACCCTGGCCACGTCAGGGATTCACCTCCCGCCCGGTGCTCTGGTCGACGTGACGATCGACGGCCCGTGGCACGAACCGCTGCTCTGGGTGGCCGACGGGCCCGCATCCCCGGGGACGTGGGACGCTCTGCGCGCGGCCGGGCGGGCGGTGGGACTGCTTCCCGTGCTGATCGATGGCGGCCGGCGCGACCAGTGGCCCGACACCTGGGATCTGGACCCGGACAGTACGTCGTACCCCGGTGACCACGATGCCGAGGACGTGCTCGGCGAGTACTGGGACGACTGCGCACCCGACGAACTCGACGCCGACGAAGAGGAATGGCCGGGGCTGGCGCCCGTCCCGGCCGCCGAGGAGCGGGTTTCCCCCGACGATCTGGCGGCCGAGATCGCGGACGAGTGCACCGGTCCGGACGGCTGGTACCCCGGCTCGCGGGCGGCGCTCGTCCCGGCCCGCCGCAGTGCGGACATACCGGCGGCGATCGGCTGGTCGGGACCGGTCAACTACGAGGACGACGTGGCACGCCTCTGCGCGGTACTCCGCTCCTGGGAGGACCGCTTCGGCATACGGGTCGTGGTGCTGGGCTTCGACACCCTGACCGTCTCGGTCGGGCGACCGCCCACCACACTCGCGGAGGCACAGGCGGTTGCCGCCGAACACTTCGCGTTCTGCCCGGACAACATCGAGCAGAACCCTCCGTACAACCTGGACGTCTACGCCGAGAAGATGGTGCTGAACCAGGAGACCTGGTCGTTCTGGTGGGACTGAGCAGGACGTCACGGGACTGAGTACGACAACTCATGCGACCTTCCCTGACGTCGAGTTGACTCCTATGCATGCCCGAAGACGTCATGAACGCCCGTCCCCAGCGTGCCTGGATCGCGTCGCTGATCTCCACGATCGTGACGCTCCCGCTCGCGTTCTCCGCCCTGGTTTTCGGCGGGATCTCGCCGATGACCTGCGACTCCTGCTCGCAGGCCGACTCGGACCGGTTCGACAGCAGCTTCGGTCCCGCCTGGACCGTTCTCTGCTGCGGTCTGGTTCTGGCACTCGTCGTACTGGTAGCGAGTTGGGTGTTCTGCCGTCGCAAGCCTCCGGCCGGTGTCGTCCTCGCCGTGTCCGCACCCGGAACCGTGTTCTTCGCGTGGGTGACGTTCATGGCCCTGGTCGACTGGCCCTGACCGCCGCCGTGCATAGCTCCCTGGCCGCCGTCGAGGAGTACGGGCCCGGACGAGGCCCGCACCGGCCTGTTGCGTGCCCTCACCCACGACCCGGACCTGGGCGTGGCGACGACCCGCATCCTCACGGCGTGGGGCCGGAAGGCCGACGCCCGGTGACCTGAGCCGGAGATTCCCTGATGATTCTGCGCGCGTGGCCGGAGCTGCGGCCAGGCGCCCACTGCGGGCAGCGCTGCCGGAAGGGCCTCTCGTCCGGATCACGCCGGGCTCGCGTGATCCGGACGAAAGACCGTGCGGACGGTGCCCGCTACTGAACCCTGAAACTGTCGACGATCATGTAGTCGCCCGTCTTCATCACGCCCTTGATGGTGTGCGCACCGGGAGCGAGCCCGGTCGCGCTGAAGACGGTCTTCTGGTGCACGCGCGTGGCGTTGTGGTTGTCGATCGTGCCCCCGGACCGGCCGTCGATGAAGAGCTCGACCTCGCCCTCGTCGGTGTTGACCTGGGTGAGGAGATCGATCGCGGTCCCGTTGAAGGCGAGCTCGACTGCTCCTGGCCATGTCGACCTGGATCAGGCTGTAGGGGGTGTCGGTGACGAAGACGTTCTTCTCGACGGTGTCGCCGCTGTCCGCGAACCAGACGTGGAAATGCGCGCCGCCGTTGACGAAGACGTTGTTGCGTACGGTCCGGTGGAAGCCTTCGCGAAGCTTGACCCCTCCGTTGAGCAGCACGTTGTCCTCGATGAGGTAGTTCGAGCTGCCGTCGTCGAGGTCGATGTCCCAGTGCGACGAGTGCCGGATCCGATTGTGTCGGATGACGGTGGTCTCCATCGCGTCCAGCTTCGCGTACGACTTCTTCGTGGCGTCGTCGGCGGACAACGGCCAGAAACGGTCACGGCCCCAGGAGTTGAAGGGGCCGTGGTCAGACGTCTCCTTGACGCAGTTGAAGATGTCGTTGTTCTCGATGAGGTGGCCTCCCCAGGTGCCGTCGTTGATGTCAATGCAGGCGCGGGGACCGTCGTGGATGGTGTTGCCGTCGACGGTGACGCGGCGGCTCATCGATATCTGCACACCGGAGGTCTGTTTCTCGAACTGCCCGTTGTCGTGCAGGTAGTTGTCGCGGATGGTGATGTCGCGCGGGTAGTTCTCGCTTTTCGGTCCGGGCCGGATGTCGCTGATGATCCTGCGCATGCTGTCCCAGGTGGACGGCTCGCGGACCGCGTCCGGGTTGCCGATGACCGCGACGTCGGAGGCCCCCGAGTGGCTGAATTCGTTGCCCGAGACGACGCCGTGGCTGTTGTGCCCGTCGATCAGGAGGGCGTTGCCGCCGAGCTGGTCGAAGCGTGAGTCGCGTACGGAGACGTTCTCGGTGTTCTTCAGATGGACGGCGGCCACCCGTGCCAGGGCCCAGTCGCCGAGCTGGAGCTTCTCGTACGGCTGGTTGAACAGGGTGCGGTGGGTCCGGGTGAAGGTGAACCCGGAGAAGGTCAGGTCGCGGACGGCGTCGCCCGGCCCGTTGCCCTCCACCCGGATCAGCTCGTTCTGCTCGGCCGTGTCGACCTGGGCCCCTGCGGGGTCGACCCCTGCCGGGGGATAGAAGTACAGCTTCCCGGCGGGCTTGTCGTAGAACCACTCGCCGGGCGCGTCGAGTTCCTCGAAGACGTTCTCGACCATGCGGTACGTGGCGTGCAGCCCGCTACCCCGGTTGTTGTCACCGACCCAGGCCAGCTCGGGCGTGCCGTCCGCCTTCACACCGGTGACCTTGAAGGAGTTCCCGCCCCACATCCCGTCATGCAGACCGCGCACGAGTGCCGTCGTCGGATTCTTCCAACGGGCCACGCGCTCGGGGGAGATGGCGTCCGGCGCGTACCCGCCGAGGATCGCCGTGTCCGGGTCGTAGTCGGGGTAGCGGGCCAGCGTCTGCCGCTGCCCGTCGACGAAGAGCCCGTCGAAGTCGAGGTCGGCTCCGATGTCCGCGACCTTGATCGAACCGGCGAAGGACCTCCAGCGGGGCGCGAGCGAACGGCCGCCGCTGATGACGACACGCTCACCGGGCGCCGCGAGGTAACGGACCGGAGCCCCGGCCGTACCGGAGTCGGCCGTGGTGAACTTCAGGGCGGACCGCAGCCGGTACGTACCACCGTGCACCACGACGTCGACCGGTCTTCGCTGCGCCACCCCCTCGTGCAACGTCGTACGGACGGCCTTCTGGGCCTGCTCCAGTGTCCGGAACGGCCGGGCGGCCGAGCCGTTGGCGCGGTCGCTGCCGGTGGCCGACACGTGGAGGACGACCGGTTTCGCGCCCTTGTCGTGGGCGGAGGCGGGGACGACGGGCAGGACGGCCAGCCCGGCCCCCGTCGCGGCTGCCACGAGCGCAGTCAGCACTGGGGGCGGAGTCGGGCGGCTGGAACTCGAACCTGGAACAGTGCGCACGGGCACTCCTCATCGACGGTCACGTCGTGTTGGCTTCCATGAAAGCCAGGCATCCAATGTCTATGCCCAACTTCTGCGAGTTGTACGGGGATTACCGCGCCGCAAGCTATAAATACATCGGATGATCGTCAAGGGCTTGAACTAAAAAGAGTCCCCGCCCGTCCCGGCATCGGGACAGAGGGGGACTCACTGGACCGGCAGCGATCACTCAGGACAGCGATCGCTCAAAGGCGGTCACCGACGCCGAGGACGACCCGCGCCCGACGCCTGCTTCACCTCCGCTCAGCGCCGCCCCAGTCGCTGCGCGACCTCCGTCGCCCAGTACGTCAGGATCATCTGCGCACCCGCGCGCCGGATCCCGGTCAGGCTCTCCATGATTGCCGCGTCGCGGTCGATCCAGCCCTTTTCGGCGGCGGCCTCGATCATCGCGTACTCGCCGCTGATCTGGTACGCAGCGACCGGCACGTCCACCGAGTCGGCGACCTTCGCCAGGATGTCCAGGTACGGTCCGGCCGGCTTGACCATGACCATGTCGGCGCCCTCTTCGAGGTCGAGCGCCAGCTCGCGCAGGGACTCACGGCTGTTCGCAGGGTCCTGCTGGTACGTCTTGCGGTCGCCCTTGAGCGAGGAGCCGACCGCCTCACGGAACGGCCCGTAGAACGCCGACGAGTACTTCGCCGTGTAGGCGAGGATCGAGACGTCCTCGTGGCCCGTCTGGTCGAGCGCGTCACGGATGACACCGACCTGGCCGTCCATCATGCCGCTGGGGCCGACCACATGGGCACCCGCATCCGCCTGGACCTGGGCCATCTCGGCGTACCGCTCCAGCGTCGCGTCGTTGTCGACGCGGCCGTCGGCGGTCAGGACGCCGCAGTGACCATGGTCCGTGGTCTCGTCCAGGCACAGGTCCGACATGACAACGAGGTCGTCACCGACCTCTTCGCGCACCGCGCGCAGACCGACCTGAAGAATGCCGTCCGGATCGGTGCCCGCCGTCCCCCGGGCGTCCTTCTTCTCGTCCACCGGGACACCGAAGAGCATGATCCCGGAGACCCCGGCCGAGACCGCGTCGACCGCGGCCTTCCGGAGGGTGTCCAGGGTGTGCTGCTGGACACCGGGCATGGCCGAGATGGCGACGGGCGCCGTGATGCCCTCGCGCACGAACGCGGGCAGGATCAGGTTCGCCGGGTCGAGCCGTGTCTCGGCGACCATCCGTCGCATCGCCGGGGTCGTCCGCAGTCGCCGGGGGCGGGAGCCGGGGAAGTTTCCGTACACAGTCATCCTTCGACGATAGACCCGTACACATCACCGTCTTACCGACACCTGTGCCGGAAAAACGGCTCTTCGTAGATCAGCCCGGGTCGGCTCGTTCGGCTGATCGAGGCCTCGTACCGTCTCGCCCTCGCACCACGTCGTGGACCCGGACACCACGGGAAGGCTCATCCGGGCTCATCCACGAGAGCCAAAAAACGGGGGCGATGTCGAGAACCCGTGACTGGCTCCGTCCCCGCAGTGAATGCGACCACAATGGGTCGCACCAGCACCGAGGAGAAACACGATGGCCAAGTACCTGCTGCTCAAGCACTACCGCGGCGCCCCGGCTCCGGTCAACGACGTGTGCATGGACCAGTGGACGCCGGAGGAGATCTCGGCGCACATGCAGTACATGAACGACTTCGCGGCCCGGCTCGAGAAGACCGGCGAGTTCGTCGACGGTCAGGCGCTCGCCCCCGAGGGGACATGGGTCCGGTACGACGGTGAGGGGCGCCCGCCGGTCACCGACGGCCCGTTCGCCGAGACCAAGGACCTCATCGCCGGCTGGATGGTGATCGACGTCGACAGCTACGAGCGCGCCATCGAGCTGGCCGGGGACCTGTCGGCCGCCCCCGGGGCGGGCGGGGAGCCGATCCACGAGTGGCTCGAGGTGCGCCCGTTCCTGGCCTGTCCGCCCACCATCACGGAGTGACCTCGTCGATGAACGAGGCCCTGCTCCGGAGCCTCACGCCGAGCGTGCTCGGAATCCTCGTCCGTCGCGGAGCCGACTTCGCGGCGGCCGAGGACGCCGTGCAGGACGCGCTGGTCGAGGCGGTCCGCGTGTGGCCGGCCGACCCACCGCGGGACCCGAAGGGCTGGCTGGTCACCGTGGCCTGGCGCCGGTTCCTCGACGCGACCCGGGCGGACGCCGCCCGCCGCCGGCGTGAGGACCTCGTCGACGAGGAGCCGGCGCCCGGACCCGCACCCGCGGTGGACGACACGCTCCAGCTCTACTTCCTGTGCGCCCACCCGTCGCTGACGCCGTCGTCCGCGGTCGCGCTCACGCTGCGCGCCGTCGGCGGGCTGACCACCCGCCAGATCGCCCAGGCCTACCTCGTGCCCGAGGCGACCATGGCGCAGCGCATCAGCCGTGCCAAGCGAACCGTCTCCGGCGTGCGGTTCGACCAGCCCGGCGACGTCGCCACCGTGCTGCGCGTCCTCTACTTGGTCTTCAACGAGGGCTACTCCGGCGACGTCGACCTCGCCGCCGAGTCCATCCGGCTCACCCGGCAGCTCGCGGCCGCGATCGACCACCCCGAGGTGGCGGGGCTGCTCGCCCTCATGCTGCTCCACCACGCCCGGCGCGCCACCCGGACCGCGCCCGACGGCAGCCTGGTGCCGCTCGCCGAGCAGGACCGCGGCCGGTGGGACACCGAGTCGATCGCCGAGGGCGTCGAGATCCTGCAGGCGGCCCTCGCCCGCGACCGGCTGGGCGAGTTCCAGGCCCAGGCCGCCATCGCGGCACTCCACGCCGACGCACCCACCGCCGAGGAGACCGACTGGGTGCAGATCGTCGAGTGGTACGACGAGCTCGCGCGCCTGACCGACAGCCCGGTCGTCCGGCTCAACCGCGCAGTGGCCGTCGGCGAGGCCGACGGACCGCGCGCCGGGCTGGCGGCGCTCGCGGCGCTGAACGACTCACTGCCCCGCCACGCCGCGGTGGCGGCGTACCTCCACGAGCGCGACGGCGACCTGGCGACGGCGGCACGACTGTACGCCGAGGCGGCCCACAAGGCACCCAACCTCGCCGAGCGCGATTACCTGACGCGCCAGGCCGCCCGGCTCAACGCCCGCCGGTGTCGATGACGGGTCTCGCTCGGATTTTCCCGCAGCACTTGGCGCGGCCCCGTGGCCGGAGCGGTCGCCTCACAGGGAGTAGGCAGGTCGAGACTGGCTGCACGACGCGTTGCCGACGGGGCAGCTTGGCGACGACAGCGCCGGAAAACTGACGGAGAACGGGCAGGGGCCCGGCTGCCGAAGCAACCGGACCCCTGAACACTCCCGACCCGGCCGGTCAGGTAGTCGTACGACGCCTGCGCGCACCCGGACGCCGCTCGCTCGGCCGCGTCACCGGGTCACCGGCCTCCTTCGCCGCCTCCCGGCGCTGCGCGCCGAACTCGGCGAGCGCCTCGGCCAGCTTGTGCACCGACGGCTCCGGGGAGAGCACGTCGACCCGCAGGCCGTGCTCCTCCGCGGTCTTCGCCGTGGCGGGGCCGATGCACGCGATGACCGTCACGTTGTGCGGCTTGCCCGCGATACCGACCAGGTTCCGGACGGTCGACGACGAGGTGAAGAGCACCGCGTCGAACCCGCCGCCCTTGATCGCCTCACGGGTGTCGGACGGCGGCGGCGAGGCGCGGACCGTGCGGTACGCGGTGACGTCGTCGACCTCCCAGCCCAGGTCGATGAGGCCGGCGACGAGCGTCTCCGTGGCGATGTCGGCGCGCGGCAGGAAGACGCGGTCGATCGGGTCGAAGACCGGGTCGTACGGCGGCCAGTCCTCCAGCAGACCGGCGGCGGACTGCTCACCGGACGGCACCAGGTCCGGCTTCACACCGAAATCGATCAGTGCGGCGGCGGTCTGTTCGCCGACCGCGGCAACCTTGATCCCGGCGAAGGCACGGGCGTCGAGCCCGTACTCCTCGAACTTCTCCCGGACCGCCTTGACCGCGTTGACGCTGGTGAAGGCGATCCACTCGTAGCGACCCGTGACGAGGCCCTTGACCGCACGCTCCATCTGCTGGGGCGTACGCGGCGGCTCGACGGCGATCGTCGGGACCTCGTGCGGCACGGCGCCGTACGAACGCAGCTGGTCGGAGAGCGACGCCGCCTGCTCCTTCGTCCGCGGCACGAGCACCTTCCAGCCGAAGAGCGGCTTGGACTCGAACCACGAGAGCTGGTCGCGCTGGGCGGCGGAGCTGCACTCACCGACCACGGCTATGACCGGCTGGTGCCCGTCCGGCGACGGCAGCACCTTCGCCTGCTTCAGGACCTGGGCGATCGTCCCGAGGGTCGCCGTCCAGGTGCGCTGGCGCGTCGTCGTGCCGGCGACCGTCACGGTCAGCGGGGTGTCGGGCTTGCGGCCCGCAGAGACCAGCTCGCCCGCGGCGGCCGCGACCGAGTCCAGCGTCGTCGAGACGACCGCCGTGGCATCGCTCGCGCCGACCTCGGTCCAGCAGCGGTCCGAGGCGGTCCGGGCATCGACGAACCGGACGTCGGCGCCCTGCCTATCACGCAGCGGCACGCCGGCGTACGCGGGCACGCCCACGGCGTTCGCGACACCCGGCACGACCTCGAAGGGAATGCCGGCGGCGGCACAGGCGAGCATCTCCGCGCCTGCGTTCCCGTCCAGGCCCGGGTCTCCTGAGACGGCACGGACGACCCGCCTGCCGCCCTTCGCGGCCTCCATGACAAGATTGGCCGCGTCCCTGAGAACGGGCACTCCGGCGGCTGTTGACGTCACGTCAACAACAGCCAGCTCGGGCGTGCTGACGCCTGCCCGCGCATGGCCGCGGACGACGCCGAGAACGTCCGGCTCGGCGACAAGGACGTCCGCGCTCGCGAGCGCCTCGACAGCGCGCAGAGTCAGCAGTCCCGGATCGCCGGGACCGGCGCCGAGGAAGGTGACGTGCCCTGCGGACAGGACCGGAAAGTCGGATGCGGCGGGGCCGGTGGGGCTCAAAGTGCTCGCTCCCCCATAAGACCGGCCGCACCCTTGGCAAGCATCTCGGTCGCGAGCTCGCGACCGAGGGCCGCCGCGTCGTCGGGCGACGTGGGGACGGGACCGGTGGTGGACATCTGTACGAGCGAGGAACCGTCGGTGGAACCGACGACACCGCGCAGGCGCAGTTCGTTGACAACCTGTCCGTCGACCAGGAGGTCGGCCAGCGCACCCACAGGTGCGGAGCAGCCGGCCTCCAGGGCGGCGAGCAGGGCGCGCTCGGCGGTCACGGCGGCCCGGGTGTACGGGTCGTCGAGCTCGGCGAGTGCTGCGGCGAGGTCCGCGCTGGTTGCAGCGCATTCGATCGCCAGTGCTCCCTGGCCGGGAGCGGGCAGGACGGTGTCGACCGACAGGAAGTCGGTCACCTCACCGGTCCGGCCGAGGCGGCTGAGCCCGGCCGCGGCGAGAACCACCGCGTCCAGTTCACCGCTTCGTACAAATCCGATACGCGTATCGACGTTGCCGCGGATCGGCACGGTCTCGATGTCGAGGCCGTGACTGCGGGCGTACGCGTTGAGCTGCGCCATGCGGCGCGGCGAACCGGTACCGACGCGGGCACCGGACGGAAGCTGCTCGAAGGTCAGCCCGTCCCTCGCCACCAGCGCGTCGCGCGGGTCCTCGCGCACCGGCACGGCGGCGAGGACGAGGCCCTCGGGCTGTGCGGTCGGCAGGTCCTTCAGCGAGTGCACGGCGAAGTCCACCTCGCCGCGCAGCAGCGCCTCGCGCAGCGCCGCGACGAACACACCGGTGCCGCCGATCTGCGCGAGGTGCTCGCGGGAGACATCTCCGTACGTGGTGATCTCGACGAGCTCGACGGCGCGCCCGGTCACCTCACTGACCGCGTCGGCGACGAGGCCGGACTGCGCCATGGCGAGCTTGCTGCGCCGGGTGCCCAGCCGGAGCGGCGCGTCGGTCTGCGCGCGCTGGGATGAGTTGTCGGTCATGACCGCCCTCGATTCGGGTCGTTCAGGTCTGCCCGGGAGACGGCGGCGACCGTCTGCGGGTCGAGGTCGAAGAGTTCCCGCAGCGCATCGGCGTACCCGGCGCCGCCGGGCTCGCTGGCGAGCTGCTTGACCCGCACGGTGGGCGCGTGCAGGAGCTTGTCGACGACGCGGCGCACGGTCTGTGTGATCTCGGCGCGCTGCTTCTCGTCCAGGTCGGGGAGGCGTCCGTCGAGCCGTGCGATCTCGCCGGCCACCACATCGGCGGCCATCGTGCGCAGGGCGACGACGGTCGGTGTGATGTGGGCGGCGCGCTGGGCGGCACCGAACGCGGCGACCTCGTCGGCGACGATGGTGCGCACCTGGTCCACATCGGCGGCCATCGGGGCGTCCGCGGATGCCTCGGCGAGCGACTCGATGTCGACGAGGCGCACACCGTCGAGGCGCGTCGAGGCGCCGTCGATGTCGCGCGGCATCGCGAGGTCGAGCAGGGCGAGCCTGACCGGTCCGGCGGACTGGGACTGCGCGGGCACGGTGGCCCGGCGGACGGCCCGTACCTGCGCGGTCGTGGTGGCGGAGCCGTTCTCCACCCACGCGGCGTGCTGGTCCAGGTCGGCGGCGGGCACGGCGGGCGCCGGGGGCGCGGTGACGGCCGCGTCGAAGGGCAGCCCGAGCGCTCCGGCGACGGCTTCGGCGGTCAGCACGAGACCGGTCGCACCGGTGCAGGAGACGACGACATCGGCACGTGTCAGTTCGTCGGAGACCGCGGCCATCTCCACGGCGCGGGCAGTCACTCCCGTACCACCGGGCTGCTGAAGGATCTCGACGAGCCGGTCGGCGCGGGCCCTGGTCCGGTTGGCGACGACGATCTCGGCGACACCGGTACGGGCCAGCGTGGCGGCAGCCAGCGAGGACATCGAACCGGCGCCGATCACCAGGGCGCGCTTGCCCTTCGCCCAGACGGCGACATCGGCGCCGTCGGTGAGCTGCTCCAAGCCGAAGGTGACGAGCGACTGCCCGGCGCGGTCGATCCCGGTCTCGCTGTGGGCACGCTTACCGACCCGCAGGGCCTGCTGGAACAGGTCGTTCAGCAGCCGGCCGGCGGTGTGGAGCTCCTGCCCCAGCGCGAGCGCGTCCTTGATCTGGCCGAGGATCTGGCCCTCGCCGACGACCATCGAGTCCAGCCCGCACGCCACCGAGAAGAGGTGGTGGACGGCCCGGTCCTCGTAGTGCACATAGAGATACGGAGTGAGCTCGTCCAGCCCGACCCCGCTGTGCTGGGCGAGGAGCGTGGACAGCTCGGCGACACCGGCGTGGAACTTGTCCACGTCGGCGTACAGCTCGATGCGGTTGCAGGTGGCCAGCACGGCGGCCTCGGCCGCGGGCTCGGCGGCAAGGACGTCCTGCAGCAGCTTGGCCTGCGTCCCGGCAGCCAGCGAGGCCCGCTCCAGTACGGAGACGGGAGCGCTGCGGTGGCTCAGTCCGACGACAAGAAGACTCATGCCGGCATCACGGCGGGAACGTCCCCGTCGGGTCCCTTCCGGCTGCTGTCCGTGGCGGCACGCACGGGCGGCGCGGCCGGGTCGACACTGCTCTCGCCGGGGGCTTCATCGCCCGCCTTCCGCTGCTCGTGGAAGGCAAGGATCTGGAGCTCGATCGAGAGGTCGACCTTGCGGACGTCGACGCCGTCGGGCACGGAGAGCACCGTCGGCGCGAAGTTCAGGATGGAGGTCACGCCCGCGGCGACGAGCCGGTCGCAGACCTGCTGTGCGGCACCGGCGGGGGTCGAGATGACACCGATCGACACGCCGTTGTCCCTGACGATCTTCTCCAGCTCGTCGGCGTGCTGGACGGGGATCCCGGCGACGGGCGTACCCGCCATCGCGGGGTCGGCGTCGATCAGCGCGGCGACCCGGAAGCCACGGGAGGCGAAGCCGCCGTAGTTGGCGAGCGCGGCGCCGAGGTTACCGATACCGACGATGACGACCGGCCAGTCCTGGGTGAGCCCGAGTTCGCGGGAGATCTGGTAGACGAGATACTCGACGTCGTAGCCGACGCCACGCGTCCCGTACGACCCGAGGTAGCTGAAGTCCTTGCGCAGCTTGGCGGAGTTGACCCCCGCCGCCGCGGCGAGTTCCTCGGAGGAGACCGTGGGGACCGAGCGCTCGGAGAGCGCGGTCAGTGCGCGGAGATACAGCGGAAGCCGGGCGACGGTGGCCTCGGGAATTCCTCGGCTACGGGTCGCCGGTCGGTGAGTTCGGCCAGTTGCCACGGTGCTCCTGCGGGATGAGCGGGGCTGCAGGCGGCCGTATGTTCCAAGACCGCCCCGTCGAATGCAGGCTATGTCTTTGTGAACGTGTGCACAAAGATAGTGTCCGTTTTGTCCGGTCAAAGTGACCGGGGTCACGCACATTCGTCGCGCGATCCCGGAACCATGGATCGCATCAGCCCGTTGCAGGCCCGAAGGGGGCAAGACGGTACACACTCCTCACAACTACACCCCCGAGACCACCCAAAACGCCCATGATGGTAACCGGGTTTCCCTCAGGAAAGCAGCGCCCTGCGCAGCCTCGCCGGGTCCACCCGCCAGAACGTGTGCTGTTCGTTATCAATGAGGACAACCGGAATCTGCTCCCAGTACTCCCGGTGCAGCTCCTCGTCCTGGGTGATGTCCTTCTCCTCCCACGACGCGCCGGTCTCCTCGCAGACCTCCCTCACCACGAGCCGCGCGTCGTCACAGAGATGACAACCGGGCTTCCCGACCAGGGTCACGACACGGTCCGCGGGCTTCTTCTTCGTACGACGCAGCAAGGCACTCATGCCTTTATTCTGCGCCGCCCGCCGGCCGTTTCCGGAGCCCGTCAGGCGCCGATCCGTTACGTCCGGAATCACCCGCTTAACAATTCGGTCCGCGAGAGTTCACGCCACCGCATCCCGGCACGTCGGGAAAGGCTGAACGGACTGGCTATGCTCACGACATGGCCGCTCTTGGATGGCTCACACCCCGTAGGCGTTCCGCGACAGCACTGAGCGTGCTGGCAGGCGAGGCAGCAGCCGAGGCAGCGCGGAAGTCGTCACTCCCCGCCGGGGGATCCACCGGCACGGCCCCCGTCACGACCGAGGAGCCGGAACCGGCCTTCCCGGTCGTCGGCGACGAACGGGCCGCCGCCTTCTTCGACCTGGACAACACCGTCATGCAGGGCGCGGCGATCTTCCACTTCGGCCGCGGCCTGTACAAACGCAAGTTCTTCCAGCGCCGCGAGCTGACCCGGTTCGCCTGGCAGCAGGCCTGGTTCAGGCTGGCCGGCGTCGAGGACCCGGAACACATGCAGGACGCCCGCGACAGCGCCCTGTCCATCGTCAAGGGCCACCGGGTCTCCGAGCTGATGTCCATCGGCGAGGAGATCTACGACGAGTACATGGCCGACCGCATCTGGCCCGGCACCCGCGCCCTCGCCCAGGCCCACCTCGACGCCGGGCAGAAGGTCTGGCTCGTCACGGCCGCCCCGGTGGAGACGGCCACGATCATCGCCCGCCGCCTCGGCCTGACCGGCGCGCTCGGCACGGTCGCCGAGTCCGTCGACGGCGTCTACACCGGCCGCCTGGTCGGCGAACCGCTGCACGGGCCCGCGAAGGCCGAGGCGGTCCGCGCCCTGGCCGCCGCCGAGGGCCTCGACCTGGCGCGTTGCGCGGCGTACAGCGACTCGCACAACGACATCCCGATGCTGTCCCTGGTCGGACACCCGTACGCGATCAACCCGGACACCAAGCTCCGTAAGCACGCCCGGGCCCTGGACTGGCGACTGCGCGACTACCGCACGGGCCGCAAGGCGGCCAAGGTCGGCATCCCGGCCGCTGCCGGCGTCGGCGCCCTCGCGGGCGGCACCGCGGCCGCGGTCGCCCTGCACCGCCGCCGCCGCTGACCCCCGGACACACCGACCACGTGGCCCGGCCCCGCCTCGGGGGCCGGGCCACGCCCGGCCGCGCCGCCAATCGGGACCCCTTACCCACCGACCGCTCCCGCCAGTCGGATTGCGCGCAGCCGACCACAACCCGTCGCGGCCGCAGCCAGATCACGAAGTATTCCGATCAATATCTGGTCACGATGTGCTACTTGATGCGCCTCATAGTCGCTACAGAAGCGACGGAATCGGTGATTTGAGCAACTGGGTGTAGCGCTGCCTGTACGAAGCGTTATTCTCCTCAGACGCATTCCGGACCGTCCACTCACTACGACGAGTGACGGTTTCGCACTGCACGTGATGGAAGCTCTGCCTCTGGGAGTCCCGTGTACCCACACGTCGGGGTTGACGCCTCGGGCCTGGCTACGCTGCGCGCAACGGTCGCCGACCGCTTGCGCGGCTTCGTCCCCACCGCGTACGCCGTACCCGCCTTTGCCACCCCTGCACCTGTCGGCCCTTGCTACGCCCTGGCCGAACGCGGTGCGGCGGTCGGAAGACGCAGCAACCGCGGCGCAACGACCACGTCCACCGTTCGTCGGCCGACCGCCGACAGCGACAGCGCGCGCATGATGGATCTCGTCGAGCGCGCACAGGCCGGTGAGGCTGACGCCTTCGGCCGTCTCTACGACCAGTACAGCGACACCGTCTATCGCTACATCTACTACCGGGTGGGCGGCAAGGCGACGGCGGAGGATCTCACCAGTGAGACCTTCCTGCGCGCCCTGCGCCGCATCTCGACCTTCACCTGGCAGGGCCGCGACTTCGGCGCCTGGCTCGTCACGATTGCCCGCAACTTGGTCGCCGACCACTTCAAGTCCAGCCGGTTCCGACTGGAAGTGACCACCGGAGAAATGCTCGACGCCAACGAGGTCGAGCGCAGCCCCGAGGACTCCGTCCTGGAGTCCCTCTCCAACGCCGCACTGCTGCAAGCCGTGCGCCGACTCAACCCCCAGCAGCAGGAATGCGTGACGCTGCGCTTCCTGCAGGGCCTCTCGGTCGCCGAGACGGCCCGCGTGATGGGCAAGAACGAAGGCGCGATCAAGACTTTGCAGTACCGCGCCGTCCGCACCCTCGCCCGACTGCTGCCGGACGATGTCCGCTGAGAACACCCTCGGCGACTCCCCGATCACGCACTGGTCCGATCATCTTTCGTGCGTAACCCAAGTGCCGCGCCACTCGTTGTGCCGGTTGCAGGCCCCCTGTCGTCACTCCATGTCCGCCCACACTCACTCATTCGTGTGGAAGCGCTCAAGGTGTGCAACCTTCCGGACCCCCAGGGGAGTCGACCGTCATGACGAGAGGAGGTGCCGCCAGTGATCGCAAACGTTTCGACACACCGGCGGGCGAACGCCTTCGCCCAGGCGCTGGAGGAGCAGGAGCTCCAGGGTGCGGCGGCCGTACAGCCCGAGGAACCGGCCGAACCGGCCGACCACGGAACGCTGTTGGCCCTGGCGAACGGCCTCGGTGAGCTGCCGAGACCGGAGTTGGATCCCGAGGTCAAAGTGGTGCAGCGAGCGCGGCTCGTGGCAGCCATGGAGGCCATGTATGCCGAGGGTGGCGCGTCCACGGGCCCTACGGTGCCCGAACAACGGAGCAAGGGGGCCCACCGGGCCTCCCCGCTCCGCAAATTGCGCCCCCGCTCCCGCTGGACGAAGGGGCTCGCCGCCGGCGGGCTCACCGTCGGCGTCGCCGCGGGAGCCTTCGGCGGAGTAGCCGCTGCCAGTTCCGACGCCCTTCCGGGTGATTCGCTGTACGGGCTGAAGCGCGGCATGGAGGACATCCACCTCGGTATGACCAACGGCGATACCGACCGCGGCGAGGTCTACCTCGACCAGGCATCGACGCGGCTGAGCGAGGCCCGCAGGCTCATGGAACGCGACCGCGCGGGCGATCTGGACCACGAATCACTGGGCGAGATCAGGCGCACGCTGAACGGCATGACGCACGACGCCACCGAGGGCCACCGCCTGCTCCACGCCGCGTACCAGCGCGACGGAGCACTCGGCCCGATCCAGACCCTGGACTCCTTCTCCCGCAACCACCGCGGGAGCTGGAGCAGCCTGCGCGACCGGCTGCCGGTCCAGCTGACGGACGTCGGGGACGAGGTCAGCTCGGTCTTCGAGGCCATAGACGAAGAGGTCGCACCGCTGCAGTCTCTGCTGCCCCGCACCCCGGACCGGAACACCGACTCGCAACAGTCCGGGTCGTCCCAGCAGTCCGACGACCCGTCCCTCACCGACAGCCCGGCGCCCTCGCCCCCCGAAGCCTCACAGGGCCGGCGGGGCGACACCGACACCCCGGACCCGTCCGGTTCCGCCTCCACCCCGGCCGACGGCCTGATCGCAGGCGGCACGGACAGCCTCCTGGACCCCCCGTCACCGGGCGCCACCCCGTCCACAACGGGCAGGGGATCCACCCCACCCACCCCGGACGTCACACTGCCCCCGCTGCTCCCCGGGCTGCTCCCAGGCCTGGGAATCAACAACGAGAGCGCAGACGACTAGGAGTTTGCTGAAGATCTTGCTTCGACTGCCCGACTTGCCCCGCTTCGCCAGTAAATGTTGATCGGGGCAATCTGGTGCAAGTCGGGCGCGATTCCAAGATCGTCAGCGCACTCCTAGGGCGTGTTTCGAAAGTAGCGTCGTCCGCCCGTAGGGCGGGCCAGGCGGGACTTTCGAAACACGCCCCAGGGGGAGACCCCTGGCCCCGACCGTCCACA
>NZ_JBFBCG010000095.1:0-24761 GCF_040683105.1 Streptomyces sp. NPDC051020
CGATTTCCTTTGTGGTTGTTCCCCGCCATGGCGGGGATCTCCCGTATCTCGGCTCAACCCCTCGCCCACCACCGAGAACCTCTTCGACCCGCCCGTGTACCAGCGGGGTGCGATGGTCCTGCACAAGCTGCGCGAGACCGTCGGCGACCGGGTCCTCGACGAGATCCTGCGCGGCCGGCCCGCCAAGTACCGCTACGCGAACCCACCACGGACGACTTCACGGCCTGCGCGGAGAATGCGTCGGGCCGCGGCCTCGGCGGGCTGTGGGACGTCTGGCCGTACGGCGACGACAAGCCGGACCGGCCATGGGCACTGTCCGGCTTGTCGGGGTCACCGTTCCGCGGCCTGCCGCGCGCCTCCGGGGTGCCTCAGCAGGGGCGGGAGGAGGGGCCGTCGAAGCGGGCCCAGATCGGCGTCCAGTCGCGGGTGTACAGGACGAGGTTGGTGTCGGCCTGGACCCGCAGCCAGGCTCCCAGATCGCCGCACCTGTTCGTGCCCGTGGCCCACATCGGGTTGCCCGCGCCGTCGTAGATGACGACGTTGCCGTCCCGCTGCATCCACAGCGACGCGTTCGAGCCACGGGTTCCGGTCTGCCACTTCGCCGTGTAGAACGGGGCGCCGTGGAAGTAGAGGACGACATTGCCGTCGCTCTGCATCCACAGCTCGTACCAACCGCCCGGTTCGGTGTTGACGGCGATGTACGTGTTCGACCTCAGGCACTCGCCGGGGGCGAGGTAGTCGTGGTACCCCCAGCCCTGCGGGGGTGTGGTGCAGTTGTAATCGGGGAACGCCTGAGCCGTCACGCCGCCCGCGGCCGTCAACGGCCGCGAAAGGAGACGTTTCTGCTGCGCTTCCCGCAAGGTCGGAAGGCCCTTGAGAGACGCGGACGGCAGCGTGGGGACCTTGGTGTCCCCCTTCTTCGGCCAGCCGGACTTGTCGGGCCCCGGGTGGGCCATGCCGGAGATCGCGTGCGAGGCCGGGTGCGAGCGGCCGGCAGACGCCGCCCTCTCGGCTCCGGAAGCAGTCGATACACCGGTGGCGCTGAGCGCGACCGCGGCGAGCGCGACACCTGCCATGGTTCGTCTGAGGTTCATGCCGACATGTCACCGCGCGGTGTTCAAGAATCGGTCAACAGGCGATAAACGGGCCTGGGTACGTCATAGGTTCATGCCCCGGTGGACCAGGTCCACGACCAGGTCGCGGTCGGCGAACTGCTTGGCGACGTCGGCCAGTCCGTACGCGGCGGCCTGCTCGACGTCCCCGGCGACCACGGCGCGCAGGGCCATGGCCGTGGTGGCTGCGCGGTGGCGTCCGCCGGCGCACTGCGTCACTACGGTGAGCGGCGCGGCCGTCGGTCCGGCGAGGACCTGGCGCACGCCCGGGGTGTCCATGACGGTGTCGCGCACGACCTGGTCGTGGGCGGTGAGCTGGCGCAGGTCGGCGTGGACGTGCGGGTCGCAGAAGTGTTCTCCACCGTTTGGAACTCTCATGAGATGCTGCTGCCCTGTTGCGGCGGGATGCGTCGGTTGTCGCGTCGGTCAGCGAGGACGGCCAACTGAGAGCCGCTCTCTCATCACGGAGTTCAGCCCTGGGAGTGGCGGCCCGTGATGGGGCTCGTTGAAAATGGCTCTGACCGGATCTGTGTGAACGCTCCTGTAGGTTCTTCCGGACACGCGCGTGGGCGGGTCCCCAGCGGAAGCAAGAGGGAATGAGGGTGGCTGACGAACGGCTTGATGCCGAGTGGCTTCGCAGCTGGTGTGGGCAGGCGGACGCGGCGCTCGCGAAGCTGATGGAGTCGTTCCAGGCACGGCATGGCTTCGAGCCGGGCAGCAACGTGGTGGTGCACGCTTCGACGGCGAGCCATCAGGCCACCGACGCGCTTGTGGAGCTGACGCCGATTCCCTCGGACCTGACCACGATGTACTGGGTGATCGCTGAGGTCTCCTTGCCCGACGTGGAGAACGGCTGCTTCGTCCACCCGGCCTCGCTGGTCGCGGACCACTTCCGCGAGTACGGGGCCGTCCAGATCGACGGGGAAGAGCCTGCCCTGGTATTCGCCAGCGACGGGGGCGGCCATCTGTTCGCACTGGCAGGCTCTGGGCGGGTCTGGAGGTCGACCACCGCTTCGTGGTTCGATCAGTTCGACCTTGCTGCGGCCGGTCTTCAGGAGTTCTTTGAGAGGCTCTCTCGGCAGATCAGCGGTCAGCTCTGACGTCTGCTCGAAGGGCGAGCCGACTCAAAGCCGGTTGAGGATTCGGATTCTCGTACGGGCATGACTCGTCCCGCCGTCAGCAGTGCTCTTCCAGGTAGAGCATGCGGAGGTCGGCATCCGCACGGAACTCGTGTGCAAGGTACCGTCCGGCCGTCCCGCTTCCGCCGGGCCCCTTGTAGTCGTCCTTGACCTTGTCCCAGAGCATCGGGCGCTCGCCATCGGCGACAAGCCGGGGGCGGGTCCCGCCGCTCTCTCCGAGTACGACGGCCGCGGCATGGTCCTTCAGCAGCCGACGCGCAGCGCGAAGATCGACTCGCTTCTTCCGGAGCAGCCACGCGGTGCCAGCATTGTCCAAGAGCTGCACGGGCGCTTCGAGCTGATCCGGGTTCATGTGGAAGGCCTGCATGGTGTGAGTATTCGGCATCACGATGGGTGAGGTCATCCTGGTTTTCACGGAACTGCGGTCAGAGCCGTGAAGACTTGGCGGGCCGACCACCTCAGAAGGCGGGCTTGTCGCCCCAGGCGCCTGTCCACTGGACGGGCGGCCGGGGGATGTGCTGGTGGAGGACGGTCACGGCGTCCTCGATGCGGCCCAGGTCAATGAGGTACTCAGCCAGGTCGTGACGGCTGGCCGGTGCATGCTGTTCGAGGACGGCGACGGCCTCCTCGATACGGCCGACATCGGCCAGAAGCCTGGCGACGTGCTGCGCCGCGTACGAGGTGCCTCCCTCGGGGTGAGCCCGGGCCCGTTCCACCGCCATGTCGACCCCAGCGCTGGCGGCGATCAGCGGCAGCCGCATCCAGAACAGGTCCCAGTCCTCCTGACCCCCGCGGCAAGCTTTAAGGGCGTCGAGGTGGGCCAGACCGTCCTCTGGGCGGCCCTGGTCGAGACAGAGCTCGGACAGGGCATGGAGGATCCAGTCGTCGCCGTTCCGGGCGTCCGCTTGGACGCGCATCACGTCGATCGCCTCGTCACCCCGACCATGCCGAACCAAGAGCTGCGCAAGCTCATAAGCCGAGTTCGGGTCCTCGGCTGCAGGCCCCACCGCTTGACGGTACACGCCGATGGCGCCCTCGACGTCGCCGCACTCCTCCAGCAGCTCCGCGAGCCGCTGTGCGCCGTGCCCGAGGCCATCGGTCATCGCGTACACGCGCAGCTCCTCGATCCGGTCGTGCCGGGCCAGCAGGTCAGCCAGCAGGTCGCGGTTGTTGATCGAGGTCGTCTCCCTGGTGCGGAGCAGGGCGATTGCCTCGTCGACGCGGCCCTGGCGCTCGCGGATCGTCGCGAGCAGGTCGACGGCGTTGAACGGATTGACGTCGCGGCGTCCGCACGACGGGGAGTCGCAGCAGCGCGGCGCGGTCTCGATCCGTTGCTCCAGCAGTTCGGCGGCCTCCTCCTGGCGGCCGATGGGCCCGGCGATGTCGACGAGCGGCTCGGCGAGGTACCAGTCCTCGACGTGCGGACGCAGCAGGTCGAACGCCTCGTCGCCCCGACCGTGGCGGGCGAGCAGGCGCGCGAGGAATCCCAGCCCCAGCCGTTCCCCGCCTTCCGCGTGCGGACGTACCAGCGCGATCGCGTCGTCGACCCGGCCGTTCGCCTCCAGCACCTCCGCCATGGCCTCGGCAGCCTTCCACCAGCCCGTGGCGACGTATGGCGCGAGCACCTGAAGCGCCTCGGCCTGCTGGCCCCGCTCACCCAGCAGCCGCGCCCACTCCCGCGCGCAGAACCACTCCCCACGCCCGGCCCAGAACTCCACCTCCCCGGCATGACCGAGCTCAAGGAGCTTGGAGACCAGGCGCGGTGAGAGACAGCCCGATTGCGTCCGGGCCCGGTAGTCAAGATCAGCTGCATCCACGACCAGGCACCGTAGCCCACGCCCCCGACACCACCGAATAGCGCATGCTTGGAATGACGCTCCACGCCAGTCATCTGGTGGTGCATCGACCTCAGCGCACCGCAGGGCAGATGTGGGGCATCGACCCGAACGGGCTCTGCGACCGCCATTTTCTGTTCCCAGAGAAGTTCACCTTGGCGGAGTGGCTGACCGACTGGCTCAAAGGGAATGACACCTTCCCCGATGCCCCGATGCACGACTGTTCCAACTGCTGACGAATAGCCAGGGCTGGAGCACGGAGATCACGGAATCGCGGACAAAGCCATTTTCGCGAAGCCTCATCGGCCGGTCCGGGGTTGCGACGGGAACACAACGACGGTGCTCGCCGCCTCGTCCTCGGCCCGCAGCATCTGGTTGTCGTGGTGGAGAGAGGCGATGACCGTGGTCGCGGCGGTCAGCCGCCGGTTGAGTTCGGTGATCTCCTTCTTGGCTGTGGCGAGTTGTCGGCGGAGGTCGTCGATGTCAGCGTCCCGGCGGGCCTCGCCGGGGGTGAGGCTGCCGTGGGCATCGATGTGTGCGTCCCAGTCGGCCAGGACGGCCTTCGCGCGGAACATTGTGGCGGGGCTGACGCCAGCTTCCAGGGCGAGGTTGTTCTTCGTGAGTCGGCCGTCACTGTGCTGCGGCTTGCCCGCCAGGAGGCGGTCCATGGCCGCGCGGAGCTTGTGCTCGGCCTTGGCCGAAACGCTCGTGGTGCCGCTCATCGTCCGGCCTTCCGCAGAACAGCCTGCGCTTCGGATCGCTGTTGTTCGAGGGCCGCGCGATGGCTGGGGGCGAGGCGGTGGGTTTCCAGGAGCCTGGTGAGGGATCGTTCCTCGGAGTCCCAGATCTCGACATGCTGGGGGCCGATCATGCTGTTGCCGCAGCGGTCCGGGCGGCAGCGGTCCGGCAGGGGGCCGATGTGGCCGGGTGGGATCACCGTGCTCTCCAGGCAGATGGCGCCGGCCGGGTTGGCGGCGTCGAACAGGCAGTTGTTCAGGGTTCCGAAGCGGATGGAGACGCGGGCCTGCTTCAGCAGAGCGTGTTCGACCGTCGCGTCACCGCCCTGGGCGGCGACGGTGTCGCGGATCTTGTCGAAGGTCCGGGCCAGCTGCTCGGCGCCGGGGCCGAAGCCGATCTGCTCGTTCGCCTTGTGCGCGTCGAACAGGTCCCGCAGGCCGCGGAACCGGGCAGCTTCGATCGCCGCGTTCAGGTGCTTGGCCCAGGACGCCGCGGAGGCGGCATAGCCCTGGGTGGTGCGGTTGGCCAGGGCCCGTGAGGCGACGTGCTTGAGCTGGATGCCCAGGGCGATCTCGGAGCCGGGGAACTGGTCGGTCAGCATGGCCATGGTGCGGCTTGTGTCCGCAGAGGCCGTGTGCGGTGGAGTCCATGTTGCCATTGAGCAGGTACTCCCTTCGGGAGCGGGTTCGCGACGTTCATGGCTGGCGGTGTTGCGTTTCCGTCGTCTCGCAGTGATGCAGATCACTCCCTGGCCAGCCGGGTGGAGGCTGTTGGTAGCTTGATCACCATGAATCAGGGCCGGGTGCTGGAGGCGTTTCACCTCGAAGCCGGGGAGCTCTCCCGGGCGGTTGTAGGTCTGTCGGAGGCGGAGTGGGAGCTTCCGACGCGGTGTGAACCCTGGTCCGTGCGTGGGCTGTTGGGGCATGTGCGAGTGGTGATCGCTTGGTTGCCGGGCATGCTGGATGCTCCGCCACCGGACAAGGCCGAGGTGTCCGCGGTGGAGTACTACCGGCCCGACGACCGTTTCGCCCCGCAGACCAACACAGCCCGCATCGTCTTGGCCCAGGACCACGCGGCCGGGCAGGCCAGCGGTGCCGCGCTCGCTGAGGACTTCGCCGCGACGTGGCAGCGGGTGGACCGGCTGTGCCGCGCTGAGCCCGAGGACCGCGTCGTGCGTACTCGTCACGGGGATGCGATGCTCCTGTCGCAGTTCCTGGTCACCCGGGTGGTCGAGGTCGCGGTCCATGGCTTGGACCTGGCCGAAGCGCTGGGGCGTGAGCCGTGGCTGACCCCGCAGGCCGCAGATGCCGTGCTGGAGCTGTTGCTCGGCCCGGACCAGACAACTGCGTCGCTCGAACTTGGCTGGGACCAGCCCAAGTTCCTGCGTAAGGTCACCGGGCGTGAGCCGCTCGACGCAGCGGAGACCGTGCAGGTCGAACGGCTCGGCATTCGGTGGCTCACCCTGGGCTGACGCTTCGTGGGCCCGCTTCGAAAGCATTCGTCTGTCTTTCGGGTGAGGAGCCAGCCTTGAGGTTCTCCCGCTCGTGTCACAGTTCGTTCTAGTGTGCTGTGGTGAAGAACGATGCTTTCCTCGGTAGTGAGGTCCGTCTCGTCCCGTTATCCGCTGGGCATGCCGACGCGCTGTTCCCCTCTGCGTCCGATCCTGAGGTATGGCAGTGGATGCCGCGGCCACGTCCTGAGACTGTGACGCAGATGCGCGCGATGCTGAGCCAGATGATCGCGGATCCTGCCCGGCGGTGCTTCGCGGTGCAACGTAGTGACGACGGTGCCGTGATCGGTTCCACCAGCTTGTATGACATCGATCTGGACGAGAGCCGCGCTGAAGTCGGCGCGACGTGGTTCGAGCGGTCTTGTTGGGGAGGCCCATACAACGCTGAGTCGAAGCTGTTGCTGTTCAATCATGCTTTCGATGCGCGGCAGCCGTACTCGTAGCTCTCGGCTATTGCTTCCGGGCAGGCCCTGGGGCGCTGGGCGGTTTTGATCACCTGGCCGCCAGGCTTGATCCCCCGCGCTACGCTTCCGATCAAAGAACAGCATTCCGGGGCAGCCGAGCCGGGGACATTCGGCGCGCCCGGGGTGGGCAGTATGGCTGAGGGCGGCAAGGGAGTTCGGGTGCGATTCAGGCTGCTGGGGCCTTTGGAAGTCGAGGTCGATGGCCGGCCGGTGATGATCTGCAGTGCCATGCATCGAGCGCTGCTGTCGGTGTTGCTGCTTCGAGCGAACCGGCCGGTCACACACGGAACGCTGCAAGCGGCGTTATGGGGTGAGAATCCGCCGGCGACCGCCGCCGCATCGCTGAAGAACCATATCAGTAGGCTGCGGCGCATCCTTGAAAGCGGAGCCGAGGAGCGGGTGCGCACTGTGCCGTCGGGCTACCTGCTCCGAGTGGAGGAAGGGGAGCTCGACGCCGACGAGTTCATGGCGCTGATGGGTGGCGCGCAAGAGGCGCGCGCCTCGCAGGACTGGTCGCAGGTGAGTCAGGTGACCAGTGCGGCGCTGCGGTTGTGGCGCGGGAATCCGATGGATTGCACGCCGGTGGACGCCGTGCACCTTGAGGTGCGGCATCTGATGGAGGCGCACCAAGAAGTGCTCGGGTGGCATTTCGACGCGGCGCTCCGGCTGGGGATCCACGACGGGCTGGCGGCGCGTCTCGCGGCGGCGGTGGCGGAACACCCGCTCGTCGAGACCTTTTCCTTGCAGCTCATGCAGGTGCTGCATCGCGGAGGCCGATCGGCGCAGGCATTGGAGGTCTACCAGCGGCTGCGGCGGACACTGGTCGACGAGTTGGGGATCGAGCCGTCCGCCGCGGTGCAGCAGACGCAGCGCCGGATCCTCGCCGATCAGGACGTGAGCGCGGCCGAGACCGTCGCCGGTGCGACCCGGGACCCCGGAGACCGCGAAGGTGCGAGCCCGGCCACATCAGAGCTCGCAGCCGCACCCCGAGCAGGGAGCCGATCGTCCGACGCCGCCGACGATCCCCGCTCGCGACGACCAACAGCTCCGTCCCAGGACCCTGCTTCGGGAGCGAGGCCTTCGCACTCGCACCTGCCGAAGAACGCCTCCTGCTTCACCGGCCGCGATGATGAGTTCGACCGGCTCTTGTCGACCGCGCTCAGCCCGGTCGGTTCCGGCGGAGCGCGGATCTTCACGATCGACGGGATGCCCGGCGTCGGCAAGAGCGCCTTCGCCGTCCACGCCGCACACCGCCTGGCTGACCACTTCCCGGACGGCCAGCTGTTCCTCGCCATGAACGGGCACGCCCCCAACACCCAGCCCATGACAGTCGCCGACGCGCTCCACGCGCTCCTGACGCAGCTGGGCGTACCCGCCGAACAGATCCCGCCGGAGTCGGCGGCGCGCGCCGCGCACTGGCACGGGCTGGTCGCCGACCGTCGCCTGCTGGTGCTGCTGGACGATGTGGTCAGCAGCGAGTACGTGCGGCCGTTGCTTCCAGAACCGGGGGAAAGCCTGGTCCTGCTCACCAGTCGGCGGCGGCTGCTCGCTCTGGACGACGTCAGCCCGATTACGCTGGACGTGCTGAGTCCGGAGGCGGCGGCACGGCTGTTCGTGGCGAAGGCGGCGCGGCCGGGCCTGATCAACTCCGAACCGGGTGTGCGCGAAGTGGTCCGGTTGTGCGGGGGGCTGCCGCTGGCGGTGAACCTGATGGCCGCGCGGCTTCGCCATTACCCGGCTTGGCGGACTTCGGACCTGGTGGACGATCTGGTCGTGGCCAACCGCCAACTGCCGGCGTTGACCGCCGAGGACGTGTCGGTGGCCGCCGCGTTCGAACTCTCCTACCGCATGCTCGCCCCAGAACAGCGGATGATGTTCCGGCTGCTGGGGCTGTCGCCGGTCGACGTCGTCGATCGGCACGTGGTGGCGGCGTTGGGCGGCATCGATCCGACCTATGCCTGGCGGATGCTGCGCGACCTGGAGGAGCAGCACCTCGTCGAGGAACCGGTGCGCGGCCGCTACCGCATGCACGACCTGATCCGCGAGCATGCCCGAAGCCTGGCCGCCGCCGACGAGCCGGAGGTGCGCGAGGCGGCGTTGGACCGGCTGCTGGACTACTACGTGGACGCGGCGACCAAGGCCGACCGGCAGTTGTCAACGATGGCCGACCGGCAGTCGTCGACGATCTCGACGGGCATCGCCCTTCCCGGGACAGTCGTCGACGGGACGCCGGTCGTCTGGGCCGCGCCGGAGCCGGCCGGGGAGGACGAGGCGCGCGCCTGGCTGGCGGCCGAGCTTGGCAACGCGCGGTCCGCGGTGGAGTTCGCGATGAGCCACGGACGGCCGCGGCACGCCGTCGATCTCGCGGCGGCCCTGCAGGAGACCATGCGTACCACCGGCCATTTGAAGGAAGCCGAACAGCTCGGACACGCGGCTGTGGCGAGGGCCGGGGAGATCGGCGATGCCCATCGGTCGGCCAGAGCACTGGTTCAGCTTGGTGTCGCGCAACGCTACAGCGACCGGTATCTGAGTGCCGAGGAATCTTTCGACGCGGCGCTGGGACTGTTCGAGAGTCTCACCGACATCCATGGGAAGGCGGCCGTGCTCAGTCAGCGCGGCACGCTGCGGCGACTGTCGGGACAGTATGAAGCCGGGGCCGAGGACCTGTCACAAGCCGGTGCGCTGTTCCGAGAGCTGGGTGACCAGCAAGGCCAGGCCGCGGTTCTGGTCTGCCAGGCCCACATCGACCAGGTCTGCGGGCGGTTCGGTGCGGCCGAGCAAGCTCTTCGCAGCGCGCTGGCGATGTTCCGTGCCGGCGGGAACCGGCTGGGGGTGGCGAACGTCTTCGCCCAGCTGGGCGACATCCAGCAGCTCACCGGCGACTATCCGGCGGCGGCCGCCAGCCTGCAAGAAGCGCAGGGGCTTTACCGGGAGCTGGACAATCGCATCGGCGAGGTGAACATCCTGTCCGATCTGGGTGTGGTACTAGGCCGGATCGGCCGCTTCCCCGAGGCGGAGACGACTTTGCGCACGGCGTCCGAGCTATGCCGGGCCATCGGCGAACGCCTCACCCTGGCCTACTCGCTCACCTGCCTCGCCGGTGTGCAGTCCACGCGGGGCCGGCTCGACGAGGCCTGGGCGAACCTGCGCCAGGCCCTGGCCCTGTGCCGGCACATGGGCAACCGCATGGGTCAGGCGTATGTGCTGGCGGGGCTGGGTGCCGTCCACCGGCTGGGCGGACGGCACCGCATCGCCGCGAGCCATCTCCACCACGCGCTGGCCGTCTTCGAAGAGCTCCAGGACCCGGTCGGTGTGATCGAGGCACGCAACGGGCTCGGCGCCCTGGCCGCCGCGGCATCGGATTTCGCCGGTGCGGAGACGCATTACGCCCTGGCACTCAAGATGGCTCGGGCCGTCGACGCGCCACTGCACGAAGCGCAAGCACTCGAAGGCCTCGGACTGGCGTACTGGCACCAGGACCGCCCGGGGGCCGGCGAGGCTGAGCTGGCGCAGGCCTTGGAGATCGTCCGGCAGCTGGGAACCGTCGGCGCGGAGCGTTTGGCGGCAGTCCTGGAGCAGGCACGTGAACGCGTGTCGTCACAGTGGCGAGCCGCTCCAACCACCGGCTAACAGACGGGTGACAAGCGGGCGACCTGATGCTTTCACGAGATGAGGCAGGATACTGGTATAAGAGCACGAATATCCCTGGCCGTTTGATCGACGCTGATGCGCAGCGATGTTCAAGGTGGTGTCGAGCGCCTTGGCCAGGCGAGCGAGGTCCGCCTTGATCGCGTCCCGCAGCGCCTGCGCGAAGGCCTTGCCGGAATCAGGGGTCAGATACCCGGTCGCGCTCTGGCCGCTGACCTAGGTGAACGTGACGCCGGCCGGACCGGCCGGAGTCACGCCCGGGGCGAAGCTCAGCCGCACCGGGATGTGCGCGTTCGGCTGCGGCGCGGCGGCGGCCAACTTGGTCACACCGAACAGCGACATGTCCAGCATGCGCCCGGCGTAGGGCGCGGCCTCCGAGGGGATGACGTAGCGGTCGCCGCCGGCTTCGACACTGGTGAACGCGTCGGACGGCCCGGTCGCCGGAGACACGACGAGCGTGGAACGCCCGCCGGTCCCCACGGTCATCCGTCTGCGGTGGGCAGGACGACGACGGCGGTCCCGGCGCCGGTCGGCGTCGCCGTGGGGACCGTCGCCGTGGTGGTCGTACCCGGATCAGCGGCGCCGGCGGTCGCCTGCGCGGCCGCTGGAACGCCCAGCGCGACAGCCGTGCACAGCGCGGCGGTCGCCGAGAGGGTTCGAGATCGGTGAGAAGTCACCTTTGGTTACTCCGATGTTCGTCGGACTGGGTCGAAGGGCCGATCAACCCGATGTCGCCGCTCTTGTCAGTAGTCTGATGTAGGCGGGAAGGCGCCACCGCTTCCACAGAACGAAAACCCCTCCGACACCCGTCAGGGGCTCGGCGATTCGCGAGAAAAGGGTGCAGATCCCTTGAGAGGATCTGCACCCTGACGGCAGCGCTGTCGCCGCCGGCGCCTACTCGGTCCGCAGCGCCGTGGCCGTCCGCGACCGGGCCGCCCAGCCGGCCGCCAGCAGCGCCCCGAGCAGGGCGATCGCGATCTCCCCGGCCAGCAGCGGGATCAGCCCGGCGACCAGGCCGGTGAGCGTGGACACCAGGGCTCTCATGGTGAACACCACGTCGGACTGGCTCCCACCCGGGTTCTGCTCGACCAAGGCGTTCAGTGGGGCCAGCGCGGCGGCGGCCGAGGCGGACCAGCCCGGACCGTTGGAGTGCGAGGCCGGCTCGACGTTGAACTGGTCGATGTGCGGGGTCAGGCCGGCCGCGGTGAACGTGGCCGCGTCGGTCACGACCGACAGGAAGGAGGCGTGGGTATCGAAGTCGATGCCGGCGATCCGCAGCGACAGCTGCTTGGTGTCCTGCACCACGGTGTGGTGTCACCGGCGTGGATCCCCATCTGCGAGGCCAGGAGGTCGCTCACCACGGCGCGCCGACCAGCGCGGTCCGGGCCGGCTTGGCGAACGGCTGGGCCAGCCCCAGCGACGTCGCCCCGGGGCAGCGGCAGCCGGTTGGTCAGGCGCTGCGTCGCCTGACCGCGCTTGGCCTTGGGGGCGCGGCCGACGACCTGGCTCCGACGGCCGGCATCCGGCCGGCCCGCAGCGCCGGGATGAGCGCGGTGACACCGACCATGAGCAGGGCGCCGATCGGCACGACGTTGACCCACCACGGCGTCGTTGACCACGTCCCGCGCCACCACGCCGTCCACCAACTCGATCGTGCGATGCGCGGTGGTCGCGGCCCAGGTCAGGCCCACGCCACGGATCGCCTTGCGCGGCATGACCGGAGCCGCATGCGGCTGTTGTAGCCCATGGGTGATGGGGCAGCGATGACTTCGTTTCTCCGCCACCCAACACAGTTGTCATACCCCGCCGGGGTATACCAGCAGCCTGCAAGATCCCCCCATCGCAGTGTCACGCGGTCAGGGTGCCGGATGGGGGAGGTCTGGCAGCCTGACCGCGATGCTGCTCGGCCGCGGGCTGTGAGTATTCGCAGCCCGCGGACGAGCAGCACCGCGCCGGATCAGCAGCCGCCGTTGATCGCCTTGTTGCCGACGTAGAGGACTCCGTTGTTGTTCATGTCGACGGTTTGGCCGCTGCCACCGACAGTATTCGAGGCCCAGACGGCTTTGCCGCTGGGCGCATAGACGACGAAGTTGCCGTCATGCTGATACGTCGCGTGGTACCCGGACCCGGAGTTGGTGTTCGACGCCCAGCAGACGTAGCGGCCGCCGCCGCTGAACCCGGCCAGGTACTCGACCAGGTTGCCATCCGTCTGCATGACCAGCTGGATCTCCCAGCCGTTCGGGGTGTAACGGTGGATCATCTGGCCCGCGTTGAGGGTCTGGCCCCGGTACAGGAAGCTCTCGCCGTCGGCTGCCGACGCGGTGCCGACGGTGCCGACCATCAGGCTGGTCACCGCGGTGGCGGTGGCGAGGACTCCGACCATCGCCCGGCGCAGTCGCTTGTTCATTGGGGGTTCCCTTCCGTTCTGCTCGATCCCGGCTCGTGAGAGCAGGGCTGTCTGCGACAGGGGGGTCCGAGGACGAAGTCACCCTGCCGCGGTGGCTCATGCAGAAGAGCTTCTTCGGAAGCGGTAACACGCTGATAATCACGCGGTAACGGCCCTGTTCTCGTGTAGCTGCCGCCACCCGACAAGTAGCTTTCTGTAGCGGGTCGTGGGTGCGCCTGTCCGGGTTTTCGATCTTCTCGGCTCCTTCTCAGTGCTGTTCGGTCACGGTGGTCGGGTCATGACGACCGGGAGGAGGCCGGGGTGCGCCAGGAGTGGGAGCCGGAGGACCTGATCGAGGTTTGGACGCTTCTCGAAGACGACATGAAGCGGCTGCGGAACAAGTCCGGGGCGAACCGGCTGGGGTTCGCGCTGCTGCTGAAGTTCTTCGAGGTGGAGGCCCGGTTCCCGGAGAACACTGGGGAGATCGCGGCGCCGGCGGTGTCGTACGTGGCCCGGCAGGTGAAGGTGCCGGCCGAGAAGTAGGCCTCGTACGACTGGGCGGGCCGGGCGATCACGCGGCACCGGTCGGAGATTCGGGCCGCGTACGGGTTCCGCGAGTCCACCGAGGAAGACCAGGTGAGCCTGGCGGAGTGGCTGAGCGCCGAGCTGTGCCCGGTGGAGCTCTCCCGTGAGCGCCTGGTGGCGGCGGTGGTGGCGCGCTGCCGCAACGACCGCATCGAGCCGTCGGCCCCGGCGAAGGTCGACCGCCTGGTGGGCCGGGCCATCAATGCCTTCGAGGACCGGTTCTGCCGGACTACTCTGGAGCGGCTGCCGCGGGCGACCCGGGACCGGCTGGACGAACTGATCTCCGATGACGAGCCTGGGCATGGCGAAGGCAATGTGGTGGGCGGGGGCCGGTCGTTCTTCACCGAGCTGAAGTCCGACCCCGGTGCGCCGGGGCTGGAGAGCCTGCTGGCGGAAGTGACCAAGCTGGAGCGGGTGCGTCGTCTGGAGTTGCCCGAGAACCTGTTCGCGGACGTGTCGGAGAAGCTGGTGGACGCCTGGCGGGCGCGGGCGTCGAAGGAGTACCCGTCGAATCTGCTGCGGATGAAGCCGCACGTGCGGCTGACGCTGTTGGCTGCGCTGTGCCACGTGCGGCAGACCGAGATCACGGACTCGCTGGTGGAGTTGTTCATCCAGCTCGTACTGAAGATCAACACCAGAGCGGAGCGGAAGGTCGACAAGGAGTTCACCAACGAGCTCAAGAAGGTCCGCGGCAAGGAGGCCATGCTGCTGCGGGTCGCCGAGGCCGCGCTGGCGGAGCCGTCGGGCGTGGTGCGGCGGGTGATCTACCCGGTGGTCGGCGGTGAGCGGACGTTGAAGGCGCTGGCGGCCGAGGCGGCGGCGAACGAGGCCCGCTACAGGGCGAGGGTGCGTACGGTGCTGCGGTCGTCGTACTCCAACCACTGGCGGCGGATGCTCTCGCCGATGTTGAAGGCATTGGAGCTGAAGTGCAACAACACCGCCTACCGGCCGGTGATGGATGCGATCGACCTGCTCAAGCGGTATCTGGACCAGCCGCTGAAGGAGGGCGCCTTCTTCGACGAGACGGAGCGGATTCCGCTGAAGGAGGTGGTGCCCGAGCAGTGGCGGGCGGCGGTGGTGGACGAGAAGAGTCGGGTGGAGCGCATTCCGTATGAGCTGTGCGTGCTCGTGTCCCTGCGGGACGCGCTGCGGCGTCGGGAGATCTGGGTGGTCGGCGCGAACCGGTGGCGCAACCCGGAGGACGACCTGCCGCAGGACTTCGAGGACAACCGGGATGTCCACTACGCCGCGATCCGCCAGCCCCAGGACCCGGAGACGTTCATCAGTGCTCTGCAGACCAAGCTCCGCACCTCCTTGGACCGGCTGGAGATGGCTCTGGTAAAAGACACCACCGGCGGGGTGTCCATCACCCGACGCCACGGCGAGCCGTGGGTCAAGGTATCCCCGCAGCCGAAGCTAAAAGAGCCGGAGAACCTGGTCGCGGTCAAGGATGAGATGGAACGGCGCTGGGGCACCATCGACCTGCTGGACATCCTCAAGGAGGCCGAGTTCGGCACCGGCTTCACCGGCGAGTTCGCCTCGGTGGCCACCAGTGAGCGGCTGCCGCGGCACGTCCTGCGGCGTCGACTGCTGCTGGTGCTGTTCGCGCTGGGGACGAACATGGGCATCAAACGGGTGGTGGCCACCGGCAAGCACGGCGAGACGGAGGCGGTCCTGCGCAGGGTGCGGCACTTGTTCGTCAACCGGGACAACCTGCGGGCGGCGGTGACGAAGCTGGTCAACGCCACCTTCGCCGCCCGCGACGAGGCATGGTGGGGCACCGGCACGGCGTGCGCGTCGGACAGCCGTAAGTTCGGGGCCTGGTCGACCAACTTCATGACCGAGTGGCACCAGCGGTACCGCGGCCCCGGCGTGATGATCTACTGGCACGTCGAGCGGAAGTCGGTGTGCATCTACTCCCAGCTCAAGAGCTGTTCGGCCTCCGAGGTCGCCGCGATGATCGAGGGCGTGCTGCGGCACTGCACCGAGATGGTCGTCGACCGGCAGTCCACCGACACCCACGGCGCCTCCATCGTCGGGTTCGCCTTCGCCCACATGCTCGACTTCAAGCTGATGCCGAGGCTGAAGAACATCGGCTCGTCGAGGCTGTACCGTCCGTCGACCGGGGAGGACGGCAACTGGCCCACCCTGGCGCCGGTGCTGTCCACCCGCACCATCGACTGGGAGCTGATCCGCCAGCAGTACGACCAGATCGTGAAGTACACCACCGCGCTCCGCCTGGGCACCGCCGAGGCCGAGCAGGTGCTGCGGCGTTTCACCCGCGGCGGCCCCAAGCACCCCACCTACCGGGCCATCGAGGAACTCGGGCGGGCGGTGCGTACGGCGTTCATCTGCGACTACCTCGCCGACGCCGAGATGCGCCGGGAGACCCACGAAGGGCTCCAGGTGGTGGAGAACTGGAACAGCGCCAACAAGGACCTCTTCTACGGCAAGGACGGCGACCTGACCGGCCAGGACAAGGAGAGCCAGGAGGTGTCCATGCTCTCCCTCCACCTCCTCCAGTCCGCCCTGGTCCACGTCAACACCCTGCTGCTCCAGCAGATCCTCGCCGACCCCGAGTGGGCCGACCGCCTCACCGACGCCGACCGGCGGGCCCTGTCCCCGCTGTTCTGGACGCACATCAACCCCTACGGCCGGTTCGAACTCGACATGAACAGCCGTCTCGCACTCGCGCCGGCCAACGTGCCCAGTCCGCGTCCGTCCGAAGAAGCGGCACCCGTAGCCCCCGGTCACACACCTGCTTGACCACACTCGCAGCCAGGTCCGTATGGGTAGCCTCAACGAACATGTCGACGACAGATCACGAGCCCGCTCCGGGTGAGGTGACGGGCTGGCTAGCCCGGAACGCCTTACCACTGAAGAGCCTGACGGCAGGCACACCCACCACCGACCTTCAGCCGCTGAAGAGCATTCTCGACGGCGTGCGGGTCGTGGGTATGGGCGAGGCCACTCACGGAACACGTGAATTCTTCCAGCTCAAGCACCGCCTACTGGAGTTCCTGGTGACAGAGCTGGGCTTCTCGATCCTGGCCATGGAAGCGAGCGCGTCGGCGGCACCAGCCGTCGACGCCTACGTGCGCCAAGGCGTCGGCGACGGCGCGGAGGTCCTGGCCGGGCTCGGGTTCTGGACCTGGCGCACCCATGAGGTGCTTGCGGTAATCGAGTGGATGCGGGCCTACAACCGAGGCCGCCCCGAGGCCCAGAAGGTGCGCTTCGCGGGCATCGACCCCCAACGGTGCGGCACCTCCCTCACAGTGCTCGACGCCTTGCTGCGGCGCGTGGCACCCGCGCGTGCGGCCGAGCTCCTCTCCCCGCTCCGCGTGCTCGCCAAGGCGCATCCGGGATCGCGTCCCGACCCCGAGCAGCGCCTGGTCCACGACGCCGAGGCGCTGCTGGGCTTTCTCAGCAACATTCCCGAAGCCGCCGACGCGTTGCGCCATGCCCGAATCCTCAAGCAGGCTGCCGACCTGGTGACCCGGGCCGGACAGCACCCGGATGCCGAGCAGACCGTCTTCGCCGCCCGCGACCGGTACATGGCCGATGCGGTCGACGAACTCCTCGCCGATCCGTCCGCCAGAATCGCCCTGTGGGCTCACAACGGCCACATCACGACGAGTCGTCACGGCGGAGCCGTACCGGCACTGGGGCAGCACCTGCGCACTCGGCACGGCGACGCTTACTACGCGCTTGGCCTGTTGTTCGGCAGAGGGAAATTCCGTGCCCGCCGGATCTGGCCGGGCCCGTGGGCACGGCCCCGCGCCGGTGCCGTCGTCATCAACCGGATAGGCCCTGCCCGTGCTGCTGCAGTAGAGGCCCAGCTGGCTGCCGCGAACCCAGACGACCACTTCGTGGACCTCCGCAGCGCAGCCGACGCACCGTTGGCCGTACGGCAGTGGCTCCACGGCCGCCACGTCGCGCGGGGCTTCGGCGCCCTGGTTCCACGCTGGACCTACCGGCTCAACCACAGTCCAATCATCTTGGCCGACGCATACGACGGGCTGGCCTATGTGGCGGTCTCCAACAGCTCCCAGCCCCTGGCACTCTCATAAACGGCCGTTTGTGAGAGGTCGGACACGGAGGCGGGCCGCGAGGCGGTGGGATCAAGACCGACTACTTTTCCTGTCTTGACAAATTTTCCTTTCGGTATGACGCTGGAGCAGTCCCCGGCGCCGCCATGGAGGACGAATCCGCCGCGGCCGCGCAAGCCGCCGCCCCTCGACAAGGAGACTGATGTGTCCGGATCCACCTCGATCGCCCGCGACGCCGCTCCGACCACGACCAGCCGTCGCGCGTTGTGGCTGCCGGGCCTCGCGTTCGCCGCAGGCGGCGCTGTCGCCGCGACGGTCGTCGCCGCCGCGGTGCACGCCGCAGGCGCGTCGCTCAAGATCACCGGCGATCCGATACCCCTGCTCGGCTTCACGCAGCTGTCGTTCGTATTCTCGGTCGTGGGCATCGCGCTGGCGGCCGCCTTCCGGCGGTGGTCGGCCCGGCCGGCCCTGGTGTTCACCCGGACGGCAGCCGCGCTCCTGGCGATGTCGCTCCTGCCCGACCTCCTGATTCCCGAGGCCGACACGGCCACGCGAGTAACGCTGATCGCCACCCACATCGCGGTCGCCGCCCTCGTCATTCCGGGGCTCCGATCCCGCCTGCGGTGACTGCCGCGCACATCCCGGAAGGCACCGCGGGGCCGCAGTGGGCGCCGCCCGGCTCACCCCCCTCCGACGATATTTCTCGTCTTGACCTATTTTCTTTTCGGAAGGAAGGTGGAGAGGTGCTGGACATCGCTGTGATCGAAGAACCCGCCGCGGCCGAGTCGTCCCTGGACCCGATACGGTCCCGGATCCTCGCCGCCTTGGCCGAGCCCGGCTCGGCCGCCATGCTGGCCGGCCGCCTGGGGCTGCCCCGGCAGAAGGTCAACTACCACCTCAAGGAGCTGGAACGGCACGGCCTGGTCGAGCTCGCCGAGGAACGGCGTAAAGGCAACGTCACCGAACGTGTGTACCGCGCCACCGCCGCCTCCTACGTGATCTCACCCAGCGCCCTGGCCGCCGTCGGCCCGGACCCTTCCCGCTCACCCGACCAGCTCTCCGCCCGCTGGCTACTGGCACTGGGAGCCCGGTTGGTGCAGGAGGTCGGCTCCCTGCTGACCGGCGCCGCCCAGGCAGGGCGGCGGGTCGCCAGCTTCGGCATCGACGCCGAGGTCCGGTTCGCCTCCGCCGCCGACCGGACGGCCTTCGCCGACGAGCTGGCCCAGGCCGTGGCTACCCTCGCCAGCCGCTACCACGACGAGTCCGCGCCGGGAGGCCGAACCCACCGCGTGGTCGTCGGCATCCACCAGATCCCTGACACGCACTCCGCCGTCCCGGAACACCAAGGCGGACCGCAGCAGGGTCCGGAGGGGACGCAGGGACACGAACCCGAAGCACAGCAGGAGAACCGCCGATGACGCACCCCTTCGAGATCGAGCAGGAGATCACCCTGCCCGCAGGCCCGGAACAGGTCTGGGCCGCGATCGCCACCGGGCCCGGCATCGAGTCGTGGTTCATGGGCCGCAACGAGGTCGAGCCGCGCGAGGGCGGCGCCGCCGCCATGGACATCGGCGGCAACCGGGAGGAGTCGGTGGTCACCGCCTACGAACTCGGCAAACGCTTCGCCACCCGCACGGCCACCGCCGCCGACGGCCGGTGCATGGCCTTCGAGTACCTCATCGAAGGGCGCGAGGGCGGCAGCACGGTACTACGCATCGTCCACAGCGGCATGCTCGGCGACGACTGGCAGGACGAGTACGACGCCCTGCGCCGCGGCTGGCCCTTCCACCTCCACACACTCCGCGAATACCTGGCGCACTTCCCCGGCAGCGCCGGCGTCCCCGTCTTCGCCATGGCGCGCACCGGCGAGCAGCCCGCGCAGGAGGTACGGGCCATCCTCACCCGCGGACTGTCGCTGCCGACGACGGTCGCGGTCGGCGCGCGGGCGCACGCCGCGCCGGCCGGCCTGCCGCCGATGGGCGGTGAAGTGACCTGGTCCGACGAGGAGCGCATCGAGGTCCGCACCGACGACGGGCTCTACACCTTCCACCACGGCTCCGGCCTGGTGCTGATGTTCCACCACCTCTTCGGCCCGGATACCGACGGCGCCGAGGCCGCGTGGCAGCAGTGGCTGACCGGCATCCTCGCCGACCACGCCTGACATTCCGGGCGCAAAACCCATGCGGGCATCCGTGTCCGCCCCACAACTCCGGACCGGCTGCTGTCCCAGCGGTCTCCGGCCCTCATCCTCGGCGCGACGATCCGCCGCACACACGGCTGAAGCGCTCACCGAGCAGAGTCACACACATCCCAAACACCGAGGAGCACCACCATGCGCACGTTGATCAGCACGGCCTTCATCTCGCTCGACGGCGTCGTCGAGGGCCCGGGCGGCGAGCCCGGCTACCGCAACTCCGGCTGGACCTTCAAGGACGTCGAGTTCGTCCCCGAGGCATTCGAGATCAAGGAACGGGAGCAGCAGGAGTCCACCGCGATCCTGATGGGCCGCGTCAGCTACGAGGCGTTCAGCCCGGTCTGGCCGGACATGGCAGAGTTCGCGCACTACAAGACCATGCCGAAGTACGTCGTCTCCACCACCCTCACCGACGACAAGCTCGTTTCCAACTGGGGCCAGACCACCATCCTGCGCTCCCTGGACGAGGTCGCCGCCCTCAAGGAGACCGAGGGCGGCCCGATCATCGTCCACGGCAGCGCCACCCTGAACCACAGTCTCTCCGACGCCGGTCTCATCGACCGCTACCACCTCCTCGTCTTCCCGCTGCTGCTCGGTGCCGGCAAGCGTCTGTTCAGCGCCACTGACAAGGACACCCAGAAGCTGAAGCTCATCGAGCACGAGGTCTACAGCAACGGCCTGCAGAAGCAGGTCTTCGACGTCGTCCGCTGAAGGCACCGCGCTCCAGGGGCCGCCGACGAGGTCTTCCTCGACCGCGGCCTCTGGAAGTCCGTAGCGGGCACAGACCCTGATCGAGCCTGCTCGCCTTCATGTCGAACCCGAGCGGCAGTCGGCCCGGTCTGCGTCCGCGACCTTCCCGGACGCCACCGACTCCAGCCACTTGCCCGGGTCGCCCAGGGAGTCGACCCAATCCAGGTGGCCCTTCAACCGGCGGAAGTTCGTCCAGGTCGCCCGGCCGGGGTTGCGCTTGAGCGCGTTGAACAGCGTCTTGCGGTCCAGCCCGATCACGTCGGGCAGGCCCAGCAGGCGCCGCCGCTCCTCCTCGGTCATCCGGTCCCGGATGCCGGCCAGGATCTCCTCGTTCACCTGGGCCCGCGCCATGGAGGCCATCGTGTCCAGCGTCGAGAAGCGGGGGATCTCCAGCCCCACCTCGACCAGCTTCTCCAGCGCGATGTTGATCAGGTCCGCCGGGTTGTTCTTCGACGCCGCCTCGATCCGCATCGTCTCCTCGGCCAGGGCCCGCGCGGCCGGCCCGTCGTAGCGCACCTGGCACCGCTCCCGTACCCACGCCCGGTGGCGCTCCGCCGTCCGGCCCGAGGCGTACACCGGCAGGGTGCTCTCCGGCAGATCCAGAATCCGGCGGACGAACTCCACGACCTGGTCGGGCACCTCGTCCTGCTTCGGGAAGCAGCCCATCAGCAACGCGAGTTGGTGCTCGTCCGAGCCCGTGACCTCCTCGGCCCAGACCCGCTCCTCCTCACCCGGGGTGAAGAACACGTGCAGCTCACGCGCGGTGATCAGCCGCTTGAACCGCGGATACGCGGTCCTCTCGATCGAAGTCATCCCCACCCCACCCGAAACCAGCACCAGACGGACGCGCCACAGCGCGCCCGCGCTGGATCATCTCCAGGGAAGGCGCCAGGGAAGATCAGAACAGCCGAAACCGGGACACCATCGGGCGCCCGATGGTAGGTCGCAGCAGGGGATCAGAACTTCAAGATCAGCTCGTGGCGGCTTTTGGGCTCACCTTGGCTGGACCCCTGTCCGAAGTGCGACGCGCAGCCCGGCTCACCGTGCCGCTCGCGCGGCGGCGCGGTCGCCTCCGCCTACCACACCCGCCGCTTCACCATGGTGCCCCGGCTGAAGAAGGCGCTGCGCGTGCCGACCCCGGCCGACCGCGGCCCTGGCCGGCCGTGGCGGCCGGGCACCCCGCCGCCGACGCCGATCGCCCCGGACCTGCCGAGCGCGGACATCCGCATCGGCTACGCCCGCTGCTCAACCCTCGGGCAGGAACTCGACTCCCAGCTCGACGCGCTCAGCAAGCACGGCATCCCAAGGGACAAGATCTTCAGTGAGAAGATCAGCATCCGCGTGCGGGTCCGCCCGAAGTTCGAGGAGGCGCTGCGGACCGCCCGGGAGGTCAAGGCCCACGCACCGCACTGCCGGGTCATCTTCACCGTGTACGAGATGAAGCGCCTCGGCCGCGACGCCGCCGAACTCACCGCCCTCGCCGACCACCTCACCGCCCACGGCCTGGTCCTGGAGATGCTCGCCGGACCCCTGCCCGGCATCTACGACCCCACCGGCCCCGGCAAGCTGCTGTTCGCGTTCTTCGCTGCGATGGCGGAGACCGAGCGGGAGAACATCCGGGAGTCCACCCTGGAAGGGCTCGACACCGCGGCACGCAAGGGCAAGCACGGCGGCCGGCCGCCGGTCATCACCGACGACATGCTCCACACCGTGCTGCGACGCCGCGCGGGCGGCGAGTCCGTCGAGCAGATCCAGCCCGACCTGATCATCCCCACCGGCAAGCGCAAGGGACAGAGCCCCTCGGTGGCCAGCATCTACCGGGCGCTCGCCGAGCACGCCAAGCGCGAGGCGTACCCCGAAGCGGTCGAACAGGCTCACGCCGACTTCGCCGCAGTCCAGAGCGGCGGACTCCCCTCGCCCCGAACGACACAAACAGCGGAGCCCGCACGGTGACGAACCCACCAGGCAAGGCTCAGCTTCGGTCCGGCCTCTGAACTGGGCCGCAGCCGCTTAGCGTTGTTTTTTCGGCGAGAACTACCGGCACCCCGAAGAGCCCGCGCGGCGATGGCCAGGGCGACGACGCCGACGGGCAGGTTGACCAGGAAGGCCCACCGCCAGGACAACTGGTCCGTAAAGACACCGCCCAGCAAGGGGCCGACGATGCTGGCGACGCCGTAGACCGAACCGAACATGCCCTGGTACCGGCCGCGCTCGCTCGGGGCGACGATGTCACCGACCAGGGCGAAGGTCAGCACGATCATGCCGCCGCCGCCCACGCCCTGGAGCACCCGGGCGCCGATCAGCTCGGGGAGGTTCTGCGCCAGACCACAGACCACGAGGCGACAAGGAAGATCGTGGTCGAGGCGAGGTAGAGCCGCTTGCGGCCGAACATGTCACCGAGCTTGCCCCACAGCGGCGTTACCGCCGTCGAAGCGAGCAGGTACGCGGCACTGACCCAGGCGATGTCATCGAACCCGTTCAGGTCCTCCGCTATCCGGGGCAGCGCGGTCGAGACGATCGTCTGATCCAGGGCCGCGAGCAGGACTGCGAGGATCAGCGCGCTCATGGCGGCGCCGACACCACCCGCCCGGGGTGATGAGGACTGTGTCTTCGACATCGGAACTTGCCTTTCTCCAAGGGGCGGCAGGAGCGGGTGCCCCTGCTGCGACACAACGGTGGCGTCTCACTAGGTTGGCGTTACCCAAGCTATTTGTCACTTGAATGTAGCACTTAATGACTCGTGCTTCACGTCCAAGAGGCGATAGATGTCTCAGGCTTCACAATCCCCGACTAGACTCGATGTCGTGAGAGCCGACGCAGCACGCAATCTGGAAGCCGTCCTGACCACCGGAGCGCGCATACTCGCCGCCGACCCCGGCGCGAGCATCGCGAGCATCGCCGCCGAGGCGGGCGTGGACCGGCGCACGGTCTACCGGCGCTTCGCCTCCCGCGAGGAGCTCCTCGCCGCCATCTACGAGTCCCGGGTGACGGCCGTCGAGCAGGCCATCGAGGACGCGCGGCTGCGCGAGGCACCCGTCACCGTCGCCCTGCACCGCTACGTCGAGAACGTCATCGCCGTCAACCGCACCTGGCCCGTCGACCTCACCCGCATGCTCGCCGACGACGCCATCCGCCGACGCCGGGACGCGTCCGCCCGTGAGGTCGACGCTTTCCTCGAACGCGCCATCGACGAAGGCGTCCTGCGCCCCGGTCTTCCCCAGGGGTGGGCGAGCGCGCTGCTGCCCCAACTCATGCACCTCGTGTCCTGGCAGTCGCCCGAGCTGAGCCCCGGACGGGCAGCGGACGTCGTCGTCGACACCCTGCTGCACGGTCTCGGAACGTCCTGACACGACGAAGGCCCCCTGGAACACATGTGTCGTATGTTCCAGGGGGCCTTCGTGTGCGTCCGTGGTGACCCCGGAACACCTATCTCTGACCCACCGTGCAAAGTAGCGGCTGGCGGGCGAGGAGTTGACGGTGCACCGCGGGGACGGCGCTGACGCGCAGGTGTAACCCTGGCCGCGCCGCACGGTCACCCCGTCGTCGAGCGCGGCCTGCTCGGGGGGCTGCAGCTCGGTGGCGCGGAGGAAGTCGGCGACCTTGCCCAGCATGTCGAGGGTGACCGGCAGCTCCGGCACCGGGACGTCCTCCTCGATGGCGGCGTGGTCGGGCATGAGGTCGGCGACGGCCGTGCGGATCGCGCTGCGGCTGACGCCGTGCTCGCGGGCAAGGGCGGTGATAGACCGGCCCTCCAGGTACGCGGTGCGGACGGCGCCGGCCCTGTCGGCCGCCACGGCCGGACGGCGCCCGCCCTTGCTGCCTTGGGCTTCGGCGGCCCGTAGTCCGTCGTAGGTCAGCTCGCGCTGGAGGTCGCGCTGAAGTTCGCCGGCGGCGGCAAGGGTCTGCACCTGATTGGATTCGAGCCGCCACAGACCCCCGGATTGCACGGGTTCATTGGACACGTCGGCCGCCTGTCGGCAACGATCGTTTGACGACAGGCGGGCAGGGTTCGATCCTCGGTCGCAGGGTTGAACCCTGGTGAGGGTGTCTAGCCTGCCCGTTTCCCGCCGCCCCGTTCGGCCTTACGCCCTCGCGGCCGCCAGAGGCCGGCGACGGCGCTCGGTCTTCGCCCCGAGGCAGTGCCGTCCGTGAGCGTGAACAACGGCGGCCATGGCCAGGCCTCGGCTCTGCCAGTCGTTGCGGACCATGTACGGGATCTTGAGGCCACGAGCAGCCCATGGCAGGCTCATGCCGCATGATCGATGAATTCGCGAAAGACAACCTGCACGGGAGACTGCGGCGGGACCGCAAGGCGCTGCTCTGGAAACTCGACGGCTTGTCCGAATACGAC
>NZ_JBFBCG010000096.1:0-23923 GCF_040683105.1 Streptomyces sp. NPDC051020
ACGACCGGGGCGACCAGGGCGGGGACGAGTGGTAACACAGCCGCTTGCGTCATAAGGAAACCCCGGCCCGTCGGAATCGGGCCGGGGTTTCCGGCGTGGGGGCGCCTGTGAGCGGTTGCCTGTTCGGGGCGGTGGTACGGGTGCGCGGCGGGTACCTGGTGCCCTGTACATCGGCTTTGCCATCTTAGGCGTTTGCTTGCTGTCCCGTGTGCCGTGGTGGGCGGGCTCGGACGGCTGAAGCTCTGTGATCCGGGCTCCGGCGGGTGTCTGTTGAGTCGGCACGTGGCGCGGTGCTGGTGGTACCACGGGCACTGGTTTCCAGGCTGGCCCGCCGGGCGGTGGCGGCGGTGCGGCCGCAGGTGTGGGCGGTGGGCGACACCAGGTTCCCGAAGGACGGAACGGCCTCGCCCGGAGTAGCCAGGCAGTACTCCGGCACCCTGCTCACGCTGGACATGCTCGACGAACTCGCCGCTGTCGGACTGCGGCCCGCGGTGCTGGTCGCGGACACCGGTTACGGGGCGAACGCCGACTTCCGCCACGGCCTGGAAGACCGTGGCCTGGCCTATGCGCTGCAGGTCAAGGGCGAGATGACCGCCCGTACCGAGTCGGCCGTGCCGCACCAGCCGCCCTTCGGCGGGCTCGGACCGCGTCCGCTGCCGCGCTACCGCGCCCGGCCGGTCAGTTTGCGCGAACACGTCCTGGCCGCAGGACGCAACAGTGCGGTCGCGGTCACCTGGCGCAAGGGCTCGAAAGCCGCTTTGTCCGCCCGCTTCGTGTTCCTGCGTGTCCGCCTCGCCGGCCGTCGCCCGAAACCCGCCCCGGACCTGCCCAAGCACGCGGACTACCCCCGCACCCGCGCCAAGCTGAAACGCACGGTCAAGCTCGACATCCTCACGGAGGACGACGTCGGCAGGCGCTGACGGTGGGCGCCTGCGCACACGTCCTGAAGTCGGCTCCGGCTATCGCGCGGTCGTCGATCCGGCGGCCGTGGGACGCGGCCTGGAGGTCCTCGTTGACGTCGAGGTGTATGCCACCGACCGCAAGACCGTCGAGGCGTTCGAAGAGACCGTCGCCTCCTACGAGGAGGTCATTGAGTTCCGCCGCCTCTTCGGCCGCCCGGACTACTTCCTCCGCGTCGCGGTCGCCGACCACGCCGCCTACGAGACCTTCCTCACCGGCAAACTCACCGGTCTTCCCGGCGTCCTGCGGACCGAATCCCACCTGACCATGAAGAAGATCAAGGCCGCCCCCTGACCACTCCCCCACACAGCCGCCGGAGCGAGGAACCCTCGGCCAGGACGATGTGCGCGTGGTGCAGGAACCGGTCAACGGCGGCCCGGGCCGGAGTGCAGGGCGGAGTCAGGCGGACTTCGCCGCCCCGGTACAGAAACCGGCGGACATGGCGCACCGGTGCCCCGAGTGCCCGCCCCATCAAGCTGAACGATTCCCCCTTCGCGCCAGTGTCTTGAGATTTCATCCTGCTGAGCTGGCGAAAACCCATAGTCTCGCGCCTGTGCCTCTACGACCACATGATCATCCGCGGGTGGTGCGTTGATCACTTGAGGGTGCCAAGGTTTCTTGAAGCCTGGCAGCTCAGCGAACAAATAACTGGCAGCTCAGCGAACAAATAATCGGTTGCCTGTTGGCGATGGAGGTGGATGCAATGTCCGGCATGGTCACGTGGGTGCGCCGGTCACGGTGAGATGAGATGAACGCGTACTTACCGGGCGTTGCCACTCTGTGACCGGGCCAACGGCAACCGAATCGTCACACGGGAGAGGCCACCGTATGAATACGCCACCGTCGTCACCTGGAGCGGAGCGGACCGATGGATCGTGCGTCCGGATCGGCGCTCTCGTTCCGCTGACTCGGCCCGGCTGGGTAGAGGCGGGCCGACACCTGCTCGCCGGCCTCGAGCTGGCCGTTCGCGAGGTCAATGACGCCGGCGGGATCATCGGAAGGCCACTCGAGCTGGTGGTCCGGGACACCGCGGCTGATCCACAGAAGGCCGCCGCGGCCGTGGACGAATTGGCTCACCTGGGCGTGGCTGCCGTGGCTGGGGAGTATCACAGCGTCGTCGCCCGTGCCGCGGCCGCCAGAGCCGACGCCCTCGGCCTGCCGTTCCTCTGCTCGTCGGCGGTTCTCGACGGGCTCACCGAGCAGCCGACGGAATGGGTCGCGCGCCTCGCCCCGGCGCAGTCCCACGGCTGGCAGATCTACGCGGACTTCCTCCTCGGCGCGGGCCACAGCCGAATCGCCGTGGCAGCCGACTCGAGTGTCTACTGGGCATCCGGGGCCCGTATTCTGCGGGACTACCTCGCTCCACGCGGCGGTACCGTCATCGAACTCGACATGCGCACGCTGTCCCCTGCGGCCGTGTGCGACGAGCTCGTCGACAATCGCGCGACGGCCCTCCTTCTTCTGGTCGGCCACCCGGAGCCGGCGGTGTCGATCGTCAAGTCTGTCCGCCGCGACCAGCGCCTCGCCGAGATCATGATGGGTGCTCCGGCTGGGCAGCCAGAGTTCGCCGAATGGGCGGCGTTGTTGGGCGGCGACGGCGCCGCGATCCCGTTCTTGCGCTACCTGCCCGAGAGCCCCAGCCCGCTCGGTGCGCGGGTCGAGGCGGCCCTTCGGGAGCGGTTGGCCGAAGCGCCCTCCTTCGTCGCCTTCGAGGGCTACGACACGGTCGCTGTCCTCGCCGATGTGCTGCGTTGTCACGGCGCGGACCGGGCGCGCATCGCCGAATCCTGGCCGCGTGTTGTCGTCGAAGGTACTCGCGGGAAGATCCGGTTCTCCCGCACGCCGGGCATCAGCGTGTGGCAATGGGCTTGGACGCCGGTCCAAGTCGTTGATCGAGATCCGGCGGAACCCGATCGCTTTCGGATCCTTCACGCCGGCTGAGAGTGCACGGGGGTCCCGACGCCCTGTTCGTGGTCCTCTCGCCTCGGTCCCGGGCAGCGCCGCCCAAATGAACGGCCCAACGCCTCGGGGGCGCCGGACTCGTCAGGCCTCCTCGGGGTCCTCCACGGCGTCGGGGTTGCGGAAGGGGCGCAGGACCTGGCCGGGTCCGCTGCCCTTGATGTTGAACAGGTAGCGGCCCAAGAGGTTGATGTGGCGGTCCTTGAGTGGGGAGAGCCGGGCGACGTCTTCGTCCTTGGTAGCCGTAGGCGTCGCGGATCTCCCACGCGTGCTCGTACGCGGTCATCTGCCGCTCGGTGTACCGCTTCACGCACGAGGCGTCCTCCACGCCCGGGTGCTCAGCCAGGTACTCGGCCACCGGCCACGGCACGTCCAGCGGGTCCTCCGGAACAGCCCGAGGTAGCGGACCGTGCACATCTGGAGCGCGAAGCCGAGACGGTTGTGGCCCCGTGCCGCTTCCCGATCAGCTTCCGGTCGATGTCGTCGAGGTAGAAGAAGCGCGAGGCGTCCTTCGCCGCCCTGTGCGGCACCAGCCCGGTCGAGGCTTCCTCCGGCAAGACCCAGCGCCGCAGAGTCAACCGTGGCGGCGACCGCCAGGCCTACGCCGCCCTCCTCCGAATCGTCCTCACAGCGAACCTGATCCTTAAAGCTCAAGTTGAGCGCCTGCCGGGATGGACACACGGTTTCGCTGAAGGAGGGCAGGCGAAGTCTCCAACCTTCGGTATCCGTAGGGGTGTTGACTTCCCTACTGGTGTGAGGCTTTCTTAATGGTATGAGGGAGGATCGCAGGCTCCGCCGTCGCAATGAGACCGTGCAGGAGATCCTCGACGTTGCGGTCGAGGTCATGGCCGAGGATGGCGTGGCCGCGCTCAGCCTCGCGGAGGTCGCGCGGCGGGTGGGCATGCGTCCGCCGTCCCTGTACCAGTACTTCCCGTCGAAGATGGCCGTCTACGACGCGCTGTTCGAACGCGGGATGCGGCAGGCCGTCGAGGTGCTGGATCCGTACCTCGTCAGGCTCTCCGAGGATCCGCGGAGCGCCATCACCGCGGGCCAGGAGGCCACCATCACCTGGGTGATGGCCAACCCGGTGCTCGCGCAGCTCCTCTACTGGCGGCCAGTGCCAGGCTTTGAACCCTCGCCCCGTGCGTTCGAGCCCGCCCTGCGACAGTTGGAGACCCTGCGCGCGGCACTGCAAGCGGCCGTGGACGCCGGACAGTTGGCCCCTGCGGCCGCAAGCGAGGAAGGTGTGGCCCTCTACACCGTGCTGACGTCCGGTGTGATCAGTCAGCAGCTCTCCAACGAACCGTCTCCATCGGCCGGGGAGGGCCGTTTCACCCGGCTCGCACAGACGGCACTGGACATGTTCTTCCGCTTCTATGCCCCAGAGGAGGGCGAGCCCGATGACCACATCCTTCGTGGCAGCCGCACACCTGCCGCAGACCGGCCGCGAGCAGTCGGCTGAGATCGCCGAGGCCGAGGGCCGGGCAACCTTCGCCCTGCTCAGGGGCCTGGGCAAGGGCGACTGGTCGCTCCCCACCGACTGCGGCGAGTGGGACGTGCGCACCCTCGTCTCCCACCTCGTAGGCCAGTGCGAGGACAACATCCGTCTCCGTACGATGCTGCGCCGCCAGCTCGTGGGGCCGCGCCGCTACCCCGACAAGATCACGCTCGACGCCCACATGGCCGTGCAGATCGACGACCATGCCCTTGAGGCCGGCCCGGCGCTGGTGGAGCAGTTCGCGCTGCTGTGGCCCCGTGCCGTGCGCGCCCGCAGGCGGAGGCCCGGTCCGATGCGGCGCGTCACGGTGGACAGCGGGATCCCCGGGGAACCCCGGATGTCCATCGCCTACCTGCTCGATGTGATCTACGTACGCGACCAGTGGATGCACCGCATCGACCTGGCGCGGGCCACGGAACAGCCGGTCGCACTCGGGGAGCACGACCGGCACATCGTCGAGCAGGTGGTCCGCGACCTGGCGCTGGCCTGGTCCGACGCACCGGTCCTCCTGAAGCTCAGCGGCCCCGCGGGCGGCACCTGGCTGCTGGGCTCGGGCGAACCGGCGGGGGTTGTCAGTGCCGACGTCGTGGCGTACATGCGTGCACTGTCCGGCCGCGACGGCGAGGTCGCGCTGGAGCTCGCCTCCGGTGCCCAGGAGGCCCTCGCGGCCGTCCGCCGGGCCAGGGTCGTGTTCTGACGGACAGCCGCCTGGTCCGGGCCGGGCGGGCCCGGCTCATGGCCCATATCACCGAGAGGCCATGAGCAGGGTCCGGCCCGAAGTCCTTTCAGTCGCGGGCCGCCGCGTTGTGCCCGGCCCGACAGGGGGCACCTCACTGCCCGACGTCACCGGCAGCCTGGCCCTGCGTTCCGGCGGCCGACTGCTGGGCCACATCCGAGGGCGATGTGGTGCGGCTGCCGTCCAACCGGCGGACCAGCCACACGCTCACTTCGCATCAGACCACCGGGGTGGCCATCGATCCGGCCGGCGGCCACCTTCCGGCTGGCGACGAGGCGGGCGGGGTCACGTTGTTGGACGGAACCGCGATCAGACCGAGCCCGCCGAACGATGGGAAACGAACCGGCAGCACGGGTGTCCGCGCTCGTCTTCTCGCACGACCCGACGACCCTGGCCGTTGGCGCCGAGGACGGAACCGTCCGGCTGTGGGATGTGACCTCCCGCAAGCCCCTCGGAGGAACGCTGCACGTTCCTGCTGGGAACATCGAGGCACTCACCTTCTCCGCGGACGACCGGACTCTGTACGCCCTGGGTAAACACGTGCCCTTGGTGGCCTACGACCTGGCACCTGCCCGGATGGTCACCGACCTGTGCGCGGGTGGGTGCCGGACTGACCCGAGCGGAGTGGGCGATCTACGTCAACGGCGCCGGGTACCGGCGGAGTTGATGAGCAGTTCGGGGACTGGAAACGGGGTGGCAGCCACCGCGCAGTCCCCGTCCGGTCGAGGTGGCTCCGCCGAACGACCACGCCGACATCACCGCATTCCTCGGCAACCGCGTGGTGCTGGAGGCGCTCTCGGGCATCGCGCGCCGCCGTAAGGACGGCCGACGCGGTCCGGACCTGCCCGGCCCTTCTCGCCGGCTGTGGACCCCTGTGCCGGAACGTCGCGCGGCGACCGCCCGCCCATCCACGGTCGTGCGCACCAGCGGGCTCGGACCACGAGCCTATGACCACGGTCGTACCCGCAACCCGAGCGTCGGACCGTGGCTGGACGCGCCCGGCCCGCACTACGGGACGGTGGAACCACACCACCCGACCCCTTTCTGTACTCGCACGGCTCGCGCGGCGACCGTACGTTCGATACTGCCTTGGTTGAGGAACTGGCCAGCCACAGGTACATCGTCGTCACCATCGACCACACCTTCGACGCCGGGGAGGTCGAGTTCCCCGACGGACGCGTCGAGGTCCGCAACGTCGCCGCCGTGTATTCGATGACCGACGCGGACGTCGTCGCCGTCCGCGCCAACGACGCCCACTTCGTCCTGGACCGGCTCACCGCCCTTGCCGCCGGTACCAACTCCGACGCCGAACAACGGCCCGTGCCACGCGGCCTCGGCGCCGCCCTCGACCTGACCTCAGGCGGCATGTTCGGCCCCCGGACCCCGCATCGCTGACAGGCAGCAACCGCCCGGCCCCAAGACCGCCATGCGCTACTCAGACTCCGCACAGGACCTGCTGGATCAGGCTGCCGAGCAGCCATCGCAGTGAAACCCGCTCGACTTGGTTACCTCCGTGACGAGATCCTTGGGCATGGAGTTCCTTTGTCACCACCGCGACCGGTCCGGCTCCCTGCAGCTGCGCGACGAGCTGCTGGCAGAGCATTGGGCCTATATGGACCAGTACGCGAAGGAGATGATCGCCCGGGGCCCGACCCTCGCCGACGACGACACACCCACCGGAAGCGTGCACATCGTCGACCTGCCCGATCCCACCGCTGCCCGCGCGTTCGCCTTCGACGAGCCGAACTACCAGGCCGGCGTCTACCGGGACGTGCTGCTGCGACGGTGGCGCAACACGCTGGGGCGCACCATGTGGGACTTCCCCGGCGGCCGGACCGGTGGCAACCGGTACCTGGTGCTCGGCCTCGGCGCGGGGCAGGCCGCCGACCTCGCGTTGCCGCCCGATCGGGAGGAGCTGATCGCCTACGGGCCGCTGCTGTCCGACAATGGCGCCACATGGCTGGGCACGGCGGCGTTGCTCCGGGCGCCGGACCCGGACACGGCACGTGCCATCTTGACCCCGGACCGGTACGCCGACATTGAGGTGCACAACTGGCAGTTCGGCGGGCGGTCGTGATGACCGAGGACGTTCAGGCCGACGTCACCACCGAAGCCCTTCGGATCGCTCAGCATCCTCGTGTTCCACCCGAACCCACGGATGCATCCGGCCTGACGCACAGCGGTGAACTTGTGGGTTCGCGCTGAAGGACCTTCGGTTTCCCTGAACCCACGGCGATCACCGGCGTCGGGACTGGGTGAGCTCGCATGTTGCTGTGTCGTGTATTCGCTGAGACCCTGCACCATCGGTCACGATGAGTAGCTGGTTCAGGGTGGTGTTCCGCGGGCCTGGTTGGGTTGATGCGGCAATGGTGAGAGACCTCAGTTGACGGCTCATCAGAAAGCCTGTGAAGCGGCGCACGTCTACCTCGGCGACCGTAGTTCGAACGGTGGTACGTCGTCTGACCCAGCAGCTCGGCCTGATCGGCGACTCCGTCACTCCGAGCCGTAATACAGCCGGAGGAACTCTTCCATCGCCGCGTCGACGCCGGAGCGGTCCCCGGTAGCGAGCAGGTCAAGCAACAGACCGCGGACGGTGGCAAGCCCCAGCCTGGCGCGGTTCCGGGCCGCGGCAGGATCCGCCCCTGCGGCCATCTCGGCGGCCACGAGCGGCTCCAGCCAGTCCGTCACGAGCCCTTCGAGGACAAGGGCGGCCTCGGGGCGGCCCCGCAGCGCGTGCCCGCAGATTTCGAAGAAGAGCCGCTCCTGACCGGCCAGCCCAGGGTCCGTCAACTGCTGCCACAGTCGCCGCGCGAAGTTGGCCGGCGAGAGACCGGGCTCCAGTCGGATCCGGGACAGCAGATCACGCTGGCGTCGCTCCGATGTCCTGACGATCTCGACGAGCAGCTGTTCCTTGGAGCCGAAGTAATGGATCAGCATGCGGTGACTGACGCCGATCGCGGCGCCCAGGCGGCGCAGGCTCAGGTCCGTGATGCCGTGTGCTGCGACGTGGTCGACGGCCGCGTCCACCAGTTGCGCACGCCGGCCCCCGTCCGTGCCGTGCGCGCCGCTCTCTGGATGCACGTCGTCCGTATTCACCACATCGCGAGTGTACCAATTGGTACATGGTGCATGTACCGTGTGGTACATGCAGTCCGTCACCGTGTCGATCGACGTGCCGCAGACACCAGAGCAGGTCTACGACTTCCTTGATGTCATGGCTCATCACGAGCGATTCACCAACCACTACTTGACTGACTGGCGCTATAGCGGCCCCGACCGCGGCGTCGGGTCGTGCGCCACGGTCACCGCCGCACTGGGTGGCACGAAGACCGACGTCACCATCGAGGTCGTCGAGGCCGACGCACCGCGGCGCATCGTCGAACGCAATGTCAGTGCGGCCGGCCGGCGCCTGGCCCACGGTGTCTACGCCATCGAACCGCTGCGAACCGGTGGGAGCCGCCTCTCGTTCACGTACGCCGGGGCGCGCGCCCCTCTCGCCGACCGCCTGCTGGCACCCGTCGTCCGGGCCACGATGCAGCGCGCCAACCGCACGGTCATGCGTCGCCTGGCCGCCGAGTTGGTTTGCCATGTCTCCGCTGCCGGATCCTGACGGCGGTGCATCTCGACTTTTCTCATGACGGTCACCTTGGCTGCCATCACCGCACGGCGCGCGGGGCGGCGACGAAGGTGGTGCGGATCAGCCCGCTGCTGTACTCGCCGAAGACCGCGATGGCGCCGACGCTGGCGGTGACGACCATGAGGAGCTGCCAGGCGGGGTCGACGAGGTGGACGTCAGCGGATCGAACAGCATCCGGGGCAAGTCGGGGAGTCCGGGCTGCGGGACGGGCGGCAGTTCGCGCTGATGGGCCAGCTGTCGGCATGGGACGGGGCGGAGTTCACGTTGATCCCGATGACGGCCAGCGCGCCGCCAGGTCGCTCGCGTGGTCGGGCCGGTTTTACGAGGCCGCGCCCACGGCCTTCTTCGCCGCAGTCTTGCTCTGGTAGGGGCAGGTGAGCTGGTGCAGGATCTCCTGCGCCAGCAGATCCTCGGGCCCCTTCAGCGCGTCCGCCAGTTTCTGGTCAACGGGGAACACCATCTCCGCCGCGACGTTGTCCTGTACGATCCGGGCCAAGTTGTCGAGGGCGACGAAGACCGGCTCGGAGGGCAGTTGGGCCGTCGGCAGGTCGATCAGGTGCGAGTCCGCCTGCGCGGGGTCCATGAACTGCTTGACGATCATCGAGTTCTGGTTCGGGGCGGACGTCGTCCAGATCGACAGAACGACGATGTACAGGCCGGGCCAGTCCTCCTTGCCGACCTTGTCCCGCCACCGCTTCATGAGATTTTCCACGCCGTCGATCTGCGCCTGGGTCGCATACCTCACGTTGGTACCGATAGCGTCGTTCAAGCCGCCCGTGAAGCTCTCGAACGACTTCATGTCAAAGGAACCGCGCCGCACGGACTCGTTGATGAACCTGAGTGCGGCGTCGAGGATCTGAGTGCTCGACGCTTTCAGCTCCTGCGGCATGTGTGCGTTGCGAAGCTGTTGTCGGGCGGTGGTCAAGGTGGTGCCGAAAGCCTGAAGTGGGCTGACCCAGTCGTTCGTTCCGGGCCCCTTGAACGCCACCATGTCCACGTCGTGCTGGTCGAGATAGGCGGAGCTCGGGAGGTTCGGGATCTTGCGGCTCAGGTACGGCGCGATGATTGAGTAGATGCCCAGCGGAGCGTGGGCGATCGACTTGGCCAGCCCGAAGATTTCGGAGACGGGGTGTAATGACTCCTGCTCTCCGTTGTGGATGAGTGTGTACAGGCCACCCCGGTCGTCATTCTGAACGACGATGACCGGGCCGAGTTGCTTGATCAACTCGGACCGGAGTGCGTCGTAATTCTTCTGCGTGTCGGTATCGACCGCGAAGATTGCGTTGCGGGCCCGGAGTTCCAGGGCCGCCGAGTCCGGCCCCGGATTGCCCTCGTCCGCAGATGCGGCCTGAGTGTCGCTGAGAAACGCCATGGCACCGAATGCGGTAGCTGAGCCGAGGAATGTTCTACGCGTGCTCACTTTCTGTCTTCTCCACGTTCGAGCTTCGATCATTCACGTGCGCGCGTCAGCGTGTCCGGGCCCTTGTCGTATACGGAAGTCGCTCAGTCGCCGGTGTTGGTGGCCCAAACGGGCCGGTTGGCGTTGTTGTAGACGACGACGTTGCCGTCGTCCTGGACGGCGAGGTAGCGACCCTTGTGCCAGGTTCCGGCGGCCCAGATGGCCTGGCCGGCCCTGTTGTAGATGACGAAGTTGCCGTCCGCCTGCATGACGAGGTGGTCGGCGTTGGGGTAGACGTTCGGGGCCTGCCAGGCGGGACGGTTGTCCTTGTAGACGACGACGTTGCCGTCGCTCTGAACACGCAGGAGGGTACGGCCGCTGCCGGAGGTCCATGCCTGGTTCTTGCCGAGGGTGGCGGGCGCGTAGAAATGGGAGTCGCTCCGCAGGGCCTTTCGGGGCTGCGAGCTCTGGACGGTACGGCTGCTCCCCACGGCGTCAGCGGCAGGAACGGAGGCCAGGACGGGCAGGGCTGCGAGGACGAGCGCGGGCAGGCCGCGCCACACGAGGTTCTTGATCACAACCCCGGATTTACGCAGTCCGCATACGTCTGCGACAGCCCTGGAGCCACGAACTCACCCGTACGGTCCAGCGACTTCACCGCCGAAACGACACTGCATACGCCGACCGCGTCACCGATGCCCACGAACACGCCTGGGACCACCCCGAGCTCGGCGGACCGTACGCCCTGCGCAGGGCCGACTCCACCCCCGTCGAGCACACCGAATCCATGGCGCCGCCCCTGGCATGCAGGAGCGCCGTGCCCAGGGTCTTCGGCTCGCCCGCTGGGCGTGGCGGGCCGGAGTAACCACGACCCGCAGGCAGTGCGGTGGCGTTCGGGAGCGCCAAGGGAATCGGCCCGGGACTGCTGACCTGCGTCGGTTCCACACAACCGACCTGTGCTGCGCCGCTTTCGGGCGAGGCGGTGGTGGGCCTCGGCGCTGCTGAGCTGGGCGCCGATCACGCGGCGGTATCCCTCAGTGCTGATCGCGGAGTGCTCCGGCACGGACAGGACTGTCGCCGTGATCAGCTGCATGTGGAGACGCAGATTCCCTCGGGCGCCTGCCACTCATGGTTCAGGACTGAGTAAGTGATCGAGTCTCGCCAGGCCCCGTCGACGAAGACATGTTCCCGAATCCGGCCGTCCTCGGTCATCCCCGCCTTCAGCAGGGTCTTTCCGGAGGCGGCGTTGAGTGGGGACCGAGTGGCCCATATGCGGTGCAGGCCCAGGTGGTGGAAGCCGAGGGCGCACAGCAGGTGTACCACCTCGGTGCCCAGCCCCCTGCCCCAGGTGTCGGGGCGGAGCATGAAGCCGATAGTGGCGGCCTTCTCAGCGAACGGGTCCAAGTCCAAGTCGGCGTAGCCGATCAGTTGCCGCTCCTCCGAGCAGACCACGGCGAGCATATAGATGTTGCGGGGCTCCGCGTTCGCGGAGGTGATCGAGCGGGAGATGGCATGCTCGACCTCTTCACGAGTGCGTGGTTCGAGCTTCATGTGCCGCGTGACATCGGCGTCGCCCTGGATGGCGTGGAGAGCGTCCACGTCGCGGCTGTGGAGTTCACGGAGTTGAAGCCGGGGGCCTGTGATGTTGACCGGATGCATGTACGGACCCTAACCGCAGGCGCTGGTGAGTCTCTCGGACTTAGAGGAGCTCACAAAATGGGCGCCCGGCTCGCGGCGTCTGGCACGCACGCACGCTCGCTGCGTTGCCGAAATGCCCTAGTAGCTCCTTCCCCAAGCTCTCGGCTTCGTTCGAGCAGGGGAGGCCCCATCCGAAGACCTTCCAGCGCCTTGCGATCGCACGCACCAGACGCCGCGAGCTGATCGGACTCCCATTTTGTGAGCTCCTCTTACGACGGACCGGCCGCGGACGCCTGCGCCGCCACCAGGAGGCTGACCTGGTAGTGCTGAAGAGCATCGAATCGCCGGACGGGCTGAGCCATGTCAGGACTCCTCGCTGTACGCGAGTTCGCTCGCGAGGAACGCCGCGCCCACGACCCCCGCGCGGGGCCCGAGTTCGGACATGACGATCGGCAGATTGCCCGTGGCGAGGGGAAGCGAGCGCTTGTACACGACGCTGCGGATCTCGGCGAGCAGCGGATAGCCGAGCCCGGTCAGACCGCCGCCGATCACGATCATCGACGGGTTCATGAAGCTGACCAGGGTGGCGAGGACCTGCCCGACCCGGTGGCCGCCGGCCCGGACGAGGTTGACGCTCGTGTTGTCGCCGCCGGACGCGCACTCCGCGACATCCCGGGCGGTCAACACCCGCCGCTCGGCGAGCCGTTCGGCGAGTGCCGGTGACTGGCCGGACTTCGCAGCCTCCGTGGCGTCCCTGGCCAGGGCCACCCCGCCGAAGTACGCCTCCAGACAGCCGGTGTTCCCGCAGGAGCAGACGGGCCCGTCTGCCTCGGCCTCCACCTGAACGTGCCCAATGTCCCCGGCGCACCCCTCCGCGCCCCGGTAGATACGGCCGTGGTGCTGCATGCCGGAGCCGATACCGCTGCCGATTTTCACGAAGAGCAGATGGTCGACGGTCCTCGCGACCCCGCTGTGCCGCTCCCCGAGGGACATGACGTTGACGTCGTTGTCTACGACGACGGGGCAGCCGTGCGCGCGGGCGAGGGTGTCGCGTACGGGAAAGCGGTTCCAGCCCACCATGATCGGCGGTGAGACGGGTACGCCCTCCCGGAAGCTGACCGGCCCCGGCAGACCGATGCCGATCGCGTCGAGCCGCGTGTAGTGCCCCTGGTCAGCCATCGCGCGCAGGAGTTCGCTGATGCGGCCGAGTACGGCGACTGGCCCGGAGCGGATGTCGGCGGGTTCGGAGCAGGAGGCCACCGGTGCGAGCGCGCCGTCGGTGATCTCGATGTCGACGGAGCTGGCGCCCAGATCGACAGCGGCGAACCGCAGGCCGGGGTCGAGCTGGATGAGGGTGGAGCGCCGCCCGCCGCGCGACGCCGCGGGGCCCGCCTCACTGACCCGCCCGGCGGCGACCATGCGGTCGAGTTCGCCGAGCAGCCGCGGGCGCGGAATCTCCAGCCGGTCCGCGAGTTGAGCGCGGGACAGCGGGCCGTTTTCACGCAGCAGACTCAACACGCGGTACTGGATGTTCACGGACTCACTTCCTCTGGGCGCCTTCGGACAGCTTTCGGGAGGTGTCGCGGCGACGGAACCCGGGCGGTACGGGGGCCGGGCATCGTACCGCCCGGTAGGATCCCTGCCCGCGGGGTGGCAGGATCACAGGGGCGCGTGCGGTTTCCGGCAACATTTTCACAGAACGTCGAAAGTTGCCGCCCTGTTGACGGAACTCGACCCGGCAGGGACGCCACGGCCCGGAAAGAGGCCCCGCGACGGCGTCGACCCCGGGTACCGAACTGCCCCGCTGGTGAGAGCGGGGCAGTTCTGTCAGTCCGGCGTCAGCCGGTGGCGCCTCCCTTCAGCGCCCGCGCGTCCCGTGCCAGGGCCGCGCCCGCCGCGCTGTCCGGCACCAGGGAGGTGTCGGCCGTGTAGCCGGCGAACGACTCCAGCACGGCCGCGGCCCGGCTGGTGCGGCCCGCGTCGGCGTGCGCCTCGGCCTGGCCGAGCCGTACGGTCAGCCGCTGCTGTCCCTGTGCCGTGATCAGGCCGTCGGCCCGCAGTTGGGTGATCAGCGCGCGGAGGTCCGCGTAGGAGGTACGGGTGGTGAAGGCGACCGTCTTGCTGGTGGTGTTGCCGGCCTTGTCCCGGGCCCTGACCGTGAGGTCATGGCTTCCCAGCGGCAGCCGCCACAGCTCCAACGCCTGGCCGGAGGTGACGGCCGTGCCGTCCAGCGTGGCCGTCGCGGTGGCCCCGCCGGAGACCGCGTCCGCCGCTGAGAAGACCGGAGTCGGACGCTTGGAGTCCCCGTAGACACCGTCAGCGTCGAGACCGGTGGCCGTCACCGTGGGACCGGTGCGGTCGATCCTTACGGTGAGCGAACCCACCTCGGAGACGTTGCCGCCGTTGTCGGTCGCCCGGTAACGGACTGTGGTGGCACCCTCCTTGGACAGCGTGATGGCCGCGTTGGCCGACTGCCAGGTCGTCCCGTCGTCGACCGAGTACTGACGACTGGCGACCGTCCCGTTGTCGGTCGCCGAGACCGTGAGCGACACATTGCTGGTGTACCAGCCGTCGTCACCATTGGGCCGGGGCGGGTTGAGCGTGGCGGTGACCTTGGGCGCGGTCTTGTCCGCGACGCCCGCGCCCTGGAAGGTCAGTGAGTCCAGCTCGACACCGCCGGAGCTCGTGACGAAGACCTCACCCGTCCCCGAAGGGGCGTTCGCCAGAGCGGTGGTGACGGTCTGCCAGCCCACTCCGGCCGGAACCGGTACCGTGGCGAACGGCTCGGCGTCGGCCGAGCCCCAGTGCAGCGCCAGCGTGCCGGCGCCACTGGCGCGGGTCTTGACCCCGTTGATCCCGGCGAACGACACCGGGTCGTACGCGATCCAGTCACCCGCGTCGAAGGAGGTCACCTTGCGCTGTCCGGACGCCGTGGTGTCGTCCGTGATCGTGACGCCCTCCGCGGAGTCGTAGTGCTCGCCCTGCATCAGCGCCGGATTGAGCACCACTTGGGCATCACCGGTCGCCGGCGGCACGCCGCCCGCGCCCTTGTCGGTGTAGGTGATCCCGAGGACGCCGAAGACGTTCTCGGTGTCACCGTGCCCCGCGGCGGCCGGGGTCGCGACGCCGCCCGTGCAACCGGTGCCGCTGTTGACCGGGTGCCCATGCTGGTTGTGCCCGAGACCGAAGGTCCAGGCAGCTTTGGCGCAGTCCGGCGTGATGCCGTCCTCCGGGTCCTCGACGGCTATGCCGTACGGCACGGCGTCGCCCCAGTTGAAGAACCCGCCGTCGGGCGGCGAAGTGATCCGTACGGTCGGCGCCGTGTTGCCCACGGTGATCTGACGGCTCGACAGCCCGAACTTGCCTTGCGGGTCGGAGACCTTGAGCCGGGCCTGGAACTGCCCGTTCTCCGGGTACGTACGGGTGGCCGTGGGTCCGGTGGTGTCGAATGTGCCGTCGCCGTCGAGGTCCCACTGGTAGGTGAGTTCGCCGTTCTCCGGGTCGCTGGAGCCGGTGGCGCTGAACGAGACCTCAAGCGGTGCCTGGCCGGACGACTTGTCGGTTTTGATCACCGCAGTGGGCGCCTTGTTGCCCTCTGCGTAGTCGATCCGGTAGAGACCCGCGTCGGGGTTCTGACGGAAGAAGCCGTCACCGTAGTCGAGGACGTAGAGCGCGCCGTCCGGGCCGAACTCCAGGTCCATCGGGTTGTCCCACTGCGGGATACCGTTCTGAGACCGCTCGCTGTTGGGCAGGACGTTCTCCAGCTTGCTGACGGGTCCGTCGGGCCCGTCGAGCGTGAGCGCTGCCACGTAGTCCTGGGAGAACTCCGCGAAGAACGCCTTGCCGTCCCAGTACTCCGGGAACTTGCCCGGCGAGGGGTTGGCCGCGTCGTAGTGGTAGACCGGACCGGCCATCGGGGCCTGGCCGCCCGGACCGCCGGGACCGCGGAAGGCGGTCAGCTCGGGCCACGGCTGGTCGGTGTCCCGGTCGCCGTACCAGAGAGTGGCCGGCACGGACGGAGGCAGCTCAGTCAGGCCGGTGTTCCAGCGGGAGTCGTTGACCGGCGCCGCGCAGTCGAAAGCGGGGCCGGGAGTGAGGGTGGCGAAGTCGAAGTCCCGGTAGGGCTTGCTGTTGTCACCCGTGCAGAACGGCCAGCCGCTGTTCATGGCCTTGGTTGTGGTCTGCCACTCGACGTATCCCATCGGCCCGCGGTTCGGGTCCGCGGTTCCGGCGTCGGGGCCGTAGTCGCCCCACATCACGGCGTCGGTCTCGCGGTCCACCGCCAGCCGGAAGGGGTTGCGCAGGCCCATCACGAAGATCTCGGGACGGGTCTTGGCCGTGCCCGGCTCGAAGAGGTTCCCCTGTGGGATCGTGTAACTGCCGTCCTCCTGTACGTCGATCCGCAGGATCTTGCCCCGCAGGTCGTTGGTGTTGCCCGCGCCGCGACGCTCGTCGAGGCCGGGGTTGTAGCCGGCCGCGTCGTTGATCGGCGTGTAACCGTTGACGTTCGGGCCCGACGCCGGGGTGTTTCCGCCGGTGGCGAGGTAGAGGTTGCCGTCACTGTCGAAGTCCACGTCACCCGCGACATGGCAGCACTGACCGCGGTTGGTGTCGACCCGGATGATCTCCTGGGCGGTGGAGAGGTCGAGCTTGTCGCCGGTCCACTTGAAGCGGGTCAGGGTGTCGTACCCCTCCCACTGCTTCCAGTACGCGTCCGTCTGCCCGGTGGGCAGCTGTAGCGGTGCGGAGCCGGCCGGCGTGTTCAGCGGCGGCGAGTAGTACAGGTAGACCCATTTGTTGGTGGCGAAGTCCGGGTCGAGCGTGACCGTTTGCAACCCCATCTCGGAGTTCTGGTACACGTCGACGTGGTTGACGACCTTCGTGACACCGGTGCCGGGGTCGGTGAGCCGTACGTCGCCGTTGCGGGCGGTGTGCAGGACCCGGCTGTCAGGCAGGACGGCGAGGTCGATCGGCTCGCCGGTGTCCTTCGTCAGGGTGACTTTCTCGTAGTTCGACCAGTCCAGGGCGTGTTCGTGGCCTGGGTGCGCCTGGGCGGCGGGCGCGACGGCCACACCGCCCAGCGCGGGAAGTGCCACGAGCAGGACCCCCGTGATCATGCGTCTCAGGGTGCGGTGCACGGTGATGCTTCTCCTCGATCTCTGGCGGTGCTGCACGGTGCGTGAGCGACGACCGCTGTGACGGCGATTGCGCAGTGCCTCGTGACGGGCAGTGGCCCGGCCATGGGGGAGAGACGTAGAAAGACTCGTGAGGTGGAGGACGTTCGAGTGAACGCTGATCGGTTGCGGTGTTATTGCGACGAAACACATGTCTCGATGGGCCGAGACGCTAGAGCGCCGCGTAGGGGCTGTCCAGAGGTTCGGTACGAATCTCTGGAACTTTCTAATGATTCATCAAAAGGCCTGAGGTGCCGATAGAAAGGGCGACCGAACCGCCAAGGTGCTCGTGGGAGGGCACAACGGCGCAGCTGTGCACCTGCGTTCGTGGTCGCGCAAGAGGCGGCGCCGATCTCGGCCTGCGATCTGAGGTAACGCGACCCGGTGGCTCGCGAGTTGATCCGGTGACGAAGTCGACCGGGGGCCACTCGGTCACTGCGGCGGGGAAGTCGAAGCCGGGGGAGTCGAATCCGGTGATGTCGTTCCGATGCGCGCGGTACGGGAAGGCTGGTGGCGCCAATCGTGACGGGCCCACCGGCGCCGGCAGCCTGATCCCCGTTGCTGTGGTCGCGTTCGACCGGGCCCCAGCCGTTGGTCTGCGAGACGAACGTCAGATCGCTCACCCATGCCTGACCCGTCGGCGGCTCCGGTGGGGTCGCCACCGATACCGTCACAGGGTTGGAGACGACCTGATCGCCCCCGATCGTGGCCCGCGCAGTGACGACGGACTGTCCGATGCCGACCGCCGGCTGGTCGCCGACCAGGAAACGGGTGCCGACACGCTGGTGACCGGTGATGACCCGGAGCACCCGGCGGACAGCTTCCCGCTGCCGGGCAAGGACGGCCGGATCCTCGATACGGCACCGGAGTTCGTGCTGTACGAGGCGAGCGGACGGCAGTACGTTGTGGACACCGCCCGCGACATCATCGTCCGCGAGCAGCCGGCACAGGCCGCCGTACTGGAACAGAAGACTCTGCTCAAGTCGGCCCTGAACAAGCCCGGCACGGTGAAGGTGATCAACCTGCGTTCCGGCAACCTGACCGCAACCATCGACCTCGGCTCTGCCTGCGTCCCCAACGAACTGCAGCGCAGCGGCACCCTGCTGTACTGGAGCTGCGCCTCGCAGGACGCGGCGGGCGTACGCGACCTGGCGACCGGCCGCACCTACCCCGCCCCGGCGTCCGGCGTGCTGCTGGGCGACCGCTTCCTGGCCCACCGCGACACGTCCGGCCATCTGGGCCTCACGGCCCTGCAGGCGGACGGCGGTACGGCCGACCTGGGCACCGTCACTGGCCTGAAGCAGCCCGCGAACGGCGAGGGGCGCGGCACCACTTGGACCCTCGACGCCGGCGCCGGAAAGCTCGCCTGGGTCGGCGCGGACGACACCGTCCACGTCACCGCGCCGCAGCACGCAGTTTCTGCACTGCGCGTCGCCCGCACCGCCGCACCCCAAACGTTGGCTGGTGAGTGGGCTGCCGCATGGTGGCTCTCCAAGCCCGCAGCGTCCTGGCGGGTGACCCTCACCAACCGCGCAACCGGCGAGATCCTCCGCACCTGGACGGGCGAGGACACCCTCAGCGCAGTACGGGTCACCTGGGACGGTACGTCCGAGTCGGGCGTACCGGTGGCGACCGGCGGCTATACCTGGCAGCTGACCGCCACCCCGGCGGACGGCGCGGGTCCGGACGCGACGGCCTCGGGTGTCGTGAAGGTTACCGGCTGAGCACAGCGCCGCATGGAAGCAGGCTCCTTCCCCGAGGCCGTCTCGGGGAAGGAGCCAAAGCCCTGTACACCGTCAACACAGGGAACAGATGTCGGCCCGGGGCTACCGTCCTGGTTCAGGGAGGTCTCCCCAGGCCGAATGCCGGAGACGGGTGAACGCGGCCTCGTCCACGTCGGTGATCCCTGCGACGGTGAGAGAAGAAGCTCAAGTCCGTTTCCTGAGCAGCGTGGTGAACTCGGCGCCGACATCCTCGGTGAGCCTGCCCGCGCACGGGATGCCGAGGCTTTCCGCGAGCCCTCGGCCGTGCCGAGCGCATGTATCGGGCGATGCTGGCCGACGTCGACGGCGGCAGCGACCTGGCCTTGACCGTACGCCACAACCTCGCCGCCGTGCTCATCCACCAGGGCAGCCACGCCGAGGCCCTGACGATGTACCGGGAGCTGGTCGACGCCCGGTCGCGGCTGAAGGGCGACCAGCATCCGGACACCTTGACCGCCCGGCACAACTACGCAGACGTCCTGAACCGGCTCGGCCGCGTCACCGAGGCGGAGACGCTGATCGCCGAGGTGCTCCAGGGCTACCGGCGGACATACGGCCTGCGGCACGCCGCAACCCTCGGGGTCCAGGTCGACCTGGCTGCGATGAAGGCCAACCAGGGCCGCAACGCGGAGGCGGTGCCGCTGCTGCGCGACGCGATCGAGGGCTACCGGAGTACGCACGGACCCAACCACCCACTCGTCCGTGAGCTCACCGGCGTCCTCGCGCAGCTGGGCGGGTGATCACGCCATCGGTCACCTGGCGTCGTGGACGAAGCCCAGCAAGGGCTCGAAGCGGGCCCGTCAACCAGGGTTCCTGTCGTCCTTGCTCTCGTGGTGGCTTCCGGCCAGGCGCGCCCGTCGACGGCGAGGCCGGGGTGCAGCGGTGAAGCCTGGCGACAGCCGGGTCGCTGGAGCTGTCGTCCGGTCAGCCGCAGCATCGCCTTCGCAGGCGCTGCCGGGCCGTTGGCCCGGCCTCGTGGTGGGGGCTGCGGAGGCACGCTGCCTGAGGGTATGAGCCGTGGGCCAGGATGTGTTGCCTGGCCCACCGACGATGAGGATCAGCACGTGCCTGTGATGGCAGATGGCCGGTGGCGTCTGCCATCTCAGGCGGGGGCGAAACCGGGATGCCCGAAGCGTCGTCAGCGGACGACGTCGAGGACCTGCTTCTGCAGGCCGTTGCTGTAGACCTCGTGCTCGACCAGCTTCAGCTTCTGGGTGTCCTTGTCCGTGGTGCTGAACAGGCGCTTGCCGGCTCCGAGCAGCAGCGGGAAGACGAGGAGGTGGTAGCGGTCGATCAGGCCCGCGTCCGAGAGGCTGTGGTTCAGCGAACGCTGCCGTGGACGATGATCGGGCCGCCGTCCGCCACCTTGAGGACGGCGACCTCGTCGAGGGAGCGCAGGATGGTGGTCTCACCCCAGTTGGAGACCAGCTTGTCCTCGGTGAGGGTGGTGGAGACGACGTACTTCGGCATCGTCTTGTAATGCGCGAAATCCGCCATGTCCGGCCACACAGGGCTGAACGCCTCGTAGCTGACCCGGCCCATCAGAATCGCGGTGGACTCCTGCTGTTCGCGCCCCTTGAGCTCGAACGCCTCGGGGACGAAGTCGACCTCCTTGAAGGTCCATCCGGAGTTGCGGTACCCGGGTTCGCCGCCCGGGGCCTCCATGACGCCGTCGAGCGAGATGAAGGCCGTGCTGATCACAGTGCGCATGAGGGGTTTTCCTTGATCTCTTGGAGGTGTGTTGTGTGGCTGCTCGGTGCGCGCTTGGGCCGCGTTCACGGCGCAGGCGCCCCGATGGTGAGGTGCCGGTGACCGCTGCGGAGAGCGGCTGGTCCGGTGATTCTGGGGGTGCAGCGGATCCGGGTGCCCGACGGTGCGGCTGTGCGCCCGTGTGAGCCGGAGGGTCAGGCGAGGAGGCCGGTCAGCCACTGCTGCCAGGCGGCCTCGGCGCTGTCCGTGTCCGGGCCGAAGAGGTGGTGGAACATCAGCACCACGCCGGGGAAGTGGTGGAAGGTGTAGATCCCGTCGGCGGTACGTACCTCGATGCGCTCGTCGTCCGACCAGGTCACTTCACCGTCCACCGGCGGCAGGCCGGCCGGCTCGGCGTGCGCCCGCGCGCCCACGGCGACCGGGCTGGGCAGCGACAGCCCGCGGGTGAGGGCCGCCCGGACCTGCTGCGCGGGCTGCTCGCCCGAGGGCGCCATGGCGAAGACGGGGACGCTGGTGCGTCCCGGGAAGTGGGTCAGGTACTCGCGGAGCGTGTGGAGGTGGAAGGGCCAGCCGCGGCGCAGCGCGTCGTACTCGTCCTGCCAGTCGTCGCCGAGCACGCCGCTCTGGACGATGCGGAGCACGGTGCTGCCACCGTCGCGCCCCTCGATCAGGTACTCGAAGGCCATGAAGCGGCCGTCCTCGGCGGTGGCCGTGCGGGTGGCGAAGCGTCTGCCGGGTTCGTAGGCGGTGACCACCGAGGTCTCCCGGTTGCCCCCGATGTCCATGGCGGCGGTGCCGCCCTCGCGCGGCTCCACCTCGTTGCGTCCCATGAACCAGGAGTCGATCCCCGGTCCGGTGGCGATCGCCTCCCAGACCTGCTCCGGGCTCACCGGCAGGGTCGCCTCCTGCTCGATCTCGAAGGGGTGCGTCATCGCGGGTTCTCCTGTCGTGCTTCGGATCCGTGTCCTTCTGTCCCTCCGGGGTTCTGCTGCGGGTCGGCCTTGCTCCCCGGGGCGCCAGAGGGCGCGGCGGGAATCTGGTGGAGCCCGACGATCACCCGGTGGCTGCGGCCCCCGGGGGCGGACTCGTCGTGGTAGCGGCTGACGAGGGCCGTCACGGCCTGGGCCAGCTCGTCGGCGAAGGCCGTGCGGTCGGCCGCGGAGGCGAACCGCACCTCCGCATCGATGGCGAAGGTGGCCAATCGCCGCCGGGCCCGGGAGGCGCCGGTCAGCAGGGCACCGACCTCCTGTACCAGTCGTGCTCCCAGCGACAGCAGCCAGCGGGCGGAGAGCTGGTCCGGGGACCGGGACGGGTCCGGGCTGACGGCGGCCAGGGCGCTGGGGGAGATCACGTAGGAGGCGGCAGTGGCGCGGTACACCCGCTCGGTGACATTGCCCTTGCGCCGTTCCTCGACGAGTTCGACCAAGCCGTGACGCTCGAGTTCCTTCAGGTGGTAGTTGACCTTCTGCCGGGGCAACCCCAGGCGGGCGGCCAGCATGGCGGCCGAGCCGGGCTCGGCCAGGGCGGCGAGGATCCGGGACCGTATCGGGTCCAGGGACGCCTCGGCCGCAGCGGGTTCTTCGATCACAGCGACGTCCAGCACCGCTCCAGGATGGAGCCGACAAGAATTGCTGTCAAGAAAATAAAAACTGTCGGAATGCCTTCTGCGGCGCCGAGGCCGTCGCCCCAGCCTCCTACGTGACCTCGCTGGGCCTGTCTCCTCGAGGCCGAGGACGGCCTGGAGAGCTGCCGGGCTTGATACACCGAGCCGCGCAATGACGATGGCAGCCCGGCCATGCCGGAGGGGCCGGTCGATAGCGGCCTCGGGAAGCGGGCGCCCTGCGTGATGCCGAGGGCCGCTTCGTGCTGCTGGGCGGTCAGGCGCAGTCGGAACGGCAGTCATGGGCATCCGTCTCAGCGCCGACGGACGGGGCCCGGCGAAGGCGATCCGCTGTTCACGTGGCCTCGGTGTTCCAGGGATTCCCGTCAGCGTCGGCCCCGACGGCAAGGACGTCCCTGCCGGTGAGGCCGGCGAAGTCCTCGCCCTCGGCCCGTCCACGGTCCGGGGTCACTACCGGGCCACCGACACGCGCCTTCACTCCGGACGGCTGGTTCCGCACGGGCGTGCACGCCCGGCTCACCCCGGACGGGAATCTGGTGCCGACGGGCGGTTTCTCGGATGCCGGAACCTGAGGGCGCCGGCCCGTACGTCAGCCGCCGAGGTGGTTCAGGCGGTGGAGGCCGGGGAGGTCGGTCAGGATGTCGCGGAGGCGGGGGCCGAAGTCGGTGTCGGCGACTTCGTGGTGGGCGACGGGGAAGGACAGTGGGGGCGGTTTTTCCTGCCAGCGGATCCGGCCGCGGTCCGCGCGGCGGACGAAGACCAGGGCGCCGACCTGGCTGTTCTGGAGGGTGACCTCCAGCTCGGGGAGGTCGTCCACGCCGCGGGTGGAGTCCTGGAGGGTGTAGGTCTGGAGGTAGTTGCGGCGCTGTTCGACGTACGGGACGGTCTGGCCGATCAGCTCGGCCTCGGCGCAGCGGTAGCCCTCCGCGAGGAAGGCGTCCATCAGAGACGGGGGGCTAGGAGTGCGCTGACGATCTTGGAATCGCGCCCGACTTGCACCAGATTGCCCCGATCGACATTTACTGGCGAAGCGGGGCAAGTCAGGCAGTCGAAGCAAGATCTTCAGCAAACTCCTGGCCCCAAGGTCGTGAAGTTTGTGGCTGGGTGGGGGTGTCAAGGTGGCTGCTACGAGCAACGGAGTCCCTGTTGGAACAGCGTCGACCAAGATCGCTGAAGTACAGGAACTCCGTTGGACACCCAGCCTGTCATCACCCGTACCGTCAGCGTGGCCGGGGGACGGTTTGCGCCCGGCCACCTCGGTGAACTCACCCAGCTTGTTCCGTTCGAGATGGTCGACAAGGCCCTGCGCGCGACGGGAAGAGTCCAGTCGCGGCTGCGGGATCTGCCCTCCCGAGTCGTGATCTACCTGATCCTGGCCGCTTGCCTGTTCCCGGAGGTGGGATACCCCGGCGTGTGACGCAAGCTCACCGGGGCGCTGGTCGGCTTACCGGTAGCCGCGCCGACAGCCAGCGCGCTGGCCCAGGCCCGCCGACGCGTCGGCAGCAAACCACTACGGTGGCTGTTCGACCTGCTACGCGGCCCGGCCGCTACCCCGCACGGGCCGGGAACCCGCTGGCGCGGTCTGCTGGTGGTCGCACTCGACGGCACCACCATGACGGTCCCCGACACCTCCGCCATCCTGACCAGGTTCACCAAACAGGCAGGCAACCACGGCGGCACCGGATACCCGCAAGTCCGCCTGCTTACCCTGGTCGCCTGCGGCACCCGCACCCTTGAGGTTCCCCCGCTATGCGGGTGGTACTGACTAGCTGGTCAGAGCGGGTTGATGTGGTTTCAGGTTCACTGGTTCGGCCGCTGCCTGGTTGGC
>NZ_JBFBCG010000097.1:0-23222 GCF_040683105.1 Streptomyces sp. NPDC051020
CGACGCCATCATCGCCCTCGTCATGCTCACCCTCGCCGGCCCCCGCCCCACCCTTCCCGGACGCCAACCCGCCACAGAGTGACCCACTCATACGGCAGGAGAGCCGCTTTTCTGCTGGGCACGGGAGGGCTCCCTACAGTTTTCGGCGTGGGGTGGGGACGGCCCCCGGTGGCGCGTGCTCGGGGCTGTCGGCGTACTCGGAGCAACAGTGGCACAGGGGGCACGGGATCCACCCCGCGTTCCCCGCGGCTCAGAGCTCCGCGGCCACCTCCTCGGCCGTGGTGTCACGCAGTTCTCCGTCCAGCAGCAGCCAGCGCGTGATGCCGAGCGATTCCAGGAACGGCACATCGTGGCTCGCCACGATCAGCGCTCCCTCGTACGATTCCAGAGCGGCCGTCAGCCGGCGCACGCTCGCCATGTCCAGGTTGTTCGTCGGCTCGTCCAGCATCAGCAGCTGCGGTGCCGGTTCCGCCAGCAGCAGCGCCGCCAGTGCCGCACGGAATCGTTCCCCGCCCGACAGCGTCCCCACGGGTCGGTCCGCCCGGCCCCCCTTGAACAGGAAGTGCGCCAGCCTCGCCCTGATCCGATTGCCCGTGGCATTCGGTGCGAATCGCGCCACGTTCTCCACCACGCTCAGTCCGTCGTCGAGCACGTCCAGACGCTGCGGAAGAAAGCCCAGCGGCAACTGGGGTGTCGCCTCGCCGGACACCGGTGCCAGCTCACCGGCAATGGTCCGCAACAGCGTCGTCTTGCCCGCGCCATTGCGGCCCACAAGCGCGATCCGCTCAGGGCCCCGCAGCTCGAACCCGCCGCTCACCCGTGCCCCGTACGCAAGTTCCAGATCGCGCAGTACGAGCACACCCTGGCCCGGATGCACCTTGGTGTGCGGCAGCTCGACCCTGATCTCGTCGTCGTCCCGCACCGCCTCGACGGCTTCGTCGAGGCGCTCCTTCGCCTCCGCCAGCTTCCCGGCGTGCATCACGCGATGCTTGCCGGCCGACTCCTGAGCGGCCCGCTTGCGGTTGCCCATGACGATCTTCGGCTCGCGCTTGTTGTCCGACATCTTCTGCCCGTAGCGCTTGCGTCGAGCCAACTTGACCTGGACCTCTGCCAGTTCACGCTTCTGTCGCTGCACGTCGGCCTCGGCGACCCGCACCATGCGCTCGGCCGCCTCCTGCTCGACGGCGAGCGCCTCCTCGTACTCCGAGAGATTCCCGCCGTACCAGGTGACGGATCCGTCCCGCAGATCCGCGATCTGGTCGACCCGCTCCAGGAGTTCACGGTCATGGCTGACGACGACCAGGACACCCGCCCAGGCGTCGACCGCCTCGTACAGCCGCCTGCGCGCGTACAGATCCAGATTGTTCGTGGGCTCGTCGAGCAGCAGCACCCCGGGGCGGGCCAGCAGCAGCGCGGCCAGGCGCAGCATCACGCACTCGCCGCCCGACATCTCGCCGATCGTGCGGTCGAGCCCGATGTGACCGAGGCCGAGCTGATCGAGCGTCGCGCGGGCGCGCTCCTCCACGTCCCAGTCGTCGCCGACGGCCGCGAACTGCTCCTCGCGGACGTCACCCGCCTCGATGGCGTGCAGAGCGGCCCGGGTACCGGCGATGCCCAGGGCCGCATCGACCCGCAGCGCCGTGTCCAGGACCAGATTCTGCGGCAGATAGCCGATCTCGCCCCGGGTCCGGATGTGGCCATCGCTGGGGGTGAGTTCACCCGCGATCAGTCGCAACAGGGTGGACTTTCCACAGCCGTTGAGGCCGATGAGACCGGTCCTGCCGGGGCCCACGGCCAGCTGGAAGTCGTCGAAGACCCCACTGCCGTCGGGCCAGGCGAAGGAGAGCGACGAACAGGCGATATGAGTCATGGGGGTAGACATACGGATCTCCCGGTTGCGAGGAAGGCAGAGGGCAACGGGTGAGACACCGGTCACGGGCGGTCCATGGACATGGCCAAGGAGGAGCCCCGGTCGCGGAGGACGGCTCGAAGAGCTGAGGTCACACTCGGGCGCGCAGACATGACAGACATGACAGACCCGAACGGGCACGCACTGTCCGGACACGGCTTGCAACGCGGTGTCTCACGACCTCAGACGAGCAACGTCCTTCTCCGATCCGACGACAACAAGGACGTCACAGACGGTACGACGGGACCTCGCGCCCCGGCAATCGATTTACGTTGATCCCGGCCGTGCCGGTCCTGCTGCCCGGCACCACCGGGCCGGCGATCGGAGCGGCCACCTGCGCCGAGGCCGAATGCCGGTTCACCGCCTGGGACGTCTGCCGCGGCACACGGCAGGGGAGCCGCCGGATCGCGGGGGCGTACCGGGTACTGACCCCGTGCGCCGGAGCCTGGTGGAGATCAAAGCCGTGAAGAAGGACTGACCGGGCTCAGCACGGCCCGCCGAGCAGGTCCGTCAGACTTCGGTCGAGGTCCAGGAACCGGTGCTCCTGCCCCGACGGGACCAGTTCCTCGGCGCGCCCGAGGAAGCGACGCAGCTCCGCCGTGTGGACATGCACCATGGCGATGCCCTCGGCGGCATGGAATTCCAGGACCGTACGGTCGTAGCCGAACGGCCTGATCCGGACGTCCCCGACCCCGGCCGCTCCTTCCATTCCTGCCGCCAGCAGTTCGCGGGAGAACTCCCAGGACACGTCGGTGCCCTCCAGGGTTGCCGGCGCAGGGAAGGCCATGCGCACGGCGAACGGATCCCTGCAGTCGTACTGCAAGGTGGCGGGAAGGGTCTCCATCCGCGGCGCGGATGCGACCATGCGGGCCTGCACGGACTGCTCGATAACGCTGGACAAGACCTGCTCCCTCTTGCGGCCAGATGAACGGTTCCCGGCACTGGCAGAGACGACGGAACTTCCCGATCCGTGCTCGGGCGAAGGAGTGAGCTGCGTCACCGCACCGCACTGCCTTCGATGCACGTGATCGCGTGGCGGCGGCGCACTCTGGACGGCGTACTGCCCGTGCGTTAGCTTCCTGCGCCATGAGGTCCAAGGGGAAGACGACACGACTGATGGCATGGGGACTGTGCGGGGCGGCGCTGACCGCGGCACTGGTCACGCCGGCAGCGCAAGCAGCGCCGGGGCAGCGGCACGAACCCGGCGACCGGACGGGCTGGACACTCACGGAGACGGGAACCGACGCCCGCTTCCGCGGCCTCTCCGCCGTCACCCGCCGTACCGCCTGGGCCGCGGGCTCGAAGGGCACGGTGCTGCGCACCTCCGACGGCGGCCGTCACTGGCGCGACGTGTCGCCGGCGGGAGCGGCGGAGGCGGGACTGGAATTCCGTGACATCGAGGCGTTCGACGCGCGGCGTGCGGTGGCGCTGGCCATCGGTGAGGGCGAGGCGTCGCGGGTGTTCCGTACGGACGACGGTGGAGCGACCTGGATCGAGTCCTACCGCAATACCGATGCCCGTGCCTTCTACGACTGCCTCACCTTCTTCGACAGCCGCCACGGGCTCGCCATGAGCGATCCGGTCGACGGCCGGTACCGGATCCTGTCCACGGCGGACGGCGGCCGCAGCTGGAACGTACTGCCCACAGCGGGGATGCCGGCCGCCCAAGCGGGCGAGGCGGGCTTCGCCGCCAGCGGCCAGTGCCTGGTCAGCTCGGGGCCGAAGGACGTCTGGCTGGCGACCGGCGGGGCAGCCACCGCACGGGTGCTGCACTCCGCCGACCGGGGGCTGACCTGGACGGCCACCGAATCGACGATCCCGGCCGGGGACCCGGCCCGCGGCGTCTTCGGTCTCGCCTTCCGCGACCGTACGCACGGCATTGCCGTCGGCGGCGACTACCGCGCCGGCCAGGCCTCTCCGGACGCCGCGGCCGTCACGGGCGACGGAGGCCGGACCTGGCAGCGGTCCACCACCCCGCCGACCGCCTACCGTTCCGGCGTTTCCTGGGTCCCGCACACCCGCTCCACGGCACTCGCCGTCGGGCCGACCGGGACGGACCTGACGACGGACGGCGGCCGCACCTGGCACACCGTCGACACGGGTTCGTACGACACCGTGGACTGCACGCAGGACGGCGGCTGCTGGGCGGCGGGGGAGAAGGGGCGGATCGCCCGGATGAACTAGGGCGTGTTTCGAAAGTCCCGCCTGCCGGGCGGCGTCTGGCACGCACGCTCGCTGCGTTGTCGGGCTCGCCCCGATACACCCAGTATCGGGGCGACCCTCCGCCTTGCGATCGCACGCACCAGACACCGCCCGGCCCGCCCTACGGGCGGACAACGCTCCTTTCGAAACACGCCCTAGTGCCGTGACCGGCAGTTTTTGCCCCGTGAGGAGCGTCGTCCGGTGCGTCGTCCCAAAGCTGGCCGGCCATGGACGCCGCGGCGGCTGTGCCGGCGCCGGACTGCCAGCGGATTCTGGATGTGGTGGAGGAGCGGGTCACGGCGGGCCAGGGACCGCTCAAGGCCAGGGAGATCCCCCCAATTGCCGGTCGGTCTACGCTGGATGGCACTATGACGACGCTCCGCACACCGGCCGACGCAGCCGAAGCCCGCGCCATCCAGGACACCCTCCGCGCCCGCGTGGTGCTGGACGAGCCGGGGCCGCCGCCCGGCACCGGACGGGTGACCGGTGTGGACGTCGCCTACGACGACGAGCGCGACCTCGTCGTGGCCGCGGCGGTCGTGCTCGACGCGGCCACCCTCGACGTCGTCGCCGAGGCCACCGCCACCGGCCGGGTGACCTTCCCGTACATCCCGGGGCTGCTCGCCTTCCGGGAGATACCGACCGTGCTGGCCGCGCTGGAATCCCTCCCGGTCGACCCCGGCCTCGTCGTCTGCGACGGCTACGGCAGGGCGCACCCGCGCCGCTTCGGGCTCGCCAGCCACCTCGGCGTCCTCACCGGACTGCCGGTCATCGGCGTCGCCAAGAATCCGTTCACCTTCACGTACGAACAGCCGGGCCCCCGGCGCGGCGATTTCTCCCCGCTCGTCGACGGGGACGAGGAGGTGGGCCGGGCGCTGCGCACCCAGGACGGCGCCAAGCCGGTGTATGTGTCCGTCGGCCATCGGACCGGTCTGGACAACGCCTGCGCGCACACACTCCTGCTGGCCAGGGACTTCCGCCAGCCGGAGACCACCCGCAAGGCCGACGCACTCTGCGGTCGGGTCCTCCGGGAGGCGACCGTCTGAGCGTCCGACGGCGCCTGCGTCCGAGTATCTGAGCTTGTTCCTTTTGGCAGACCATAAGGAACAAGCTGAGTATGTGTACGGATACCACTGGCCGATCATGAACGGCACTCTTGTGCGTATGACCGATCATCGAACGTCCACACGTGCCGGAACCGTCTACGTCGCCCAGCGGGGCGTCGCCATAGGAATGACTCTCGGGATCCTTGCCGGGGTCGTCTGGACCGTTTCGATGATCTGCACGCTCGCGTCCTGGATGTTCTGACGCCGGGACGACCCCCCTGCCAACAACCGTCCCGGCGCGAATCCGCTCAGCGCGTCGCCGCGACCCGGAAGCTCAGCCCGGCCCCGCGCAGCCGCTCCAGCAGTGCGTCGCCCATCGCGACGGCCGTGGTGACCTGCCCCGATGTGGGCGGGAGTTCGTCCAGGGCGAGACAGAGCGCGGACTGCGCGAGTATCTTCGCCGTCTCGTCGTAGCCGGGGTCGCCGCCGGAGACCTCGGTGAAGACCCGGCGTCCGCCGCCTTCCCCGACGAACCGCACCGTGAACCAGCTGCGCTTCCGGCGCTCCGCGTCCGGGCCCTCACCCGGCTCGTACCGGTCCATCAGCCAGCTGCGCGCGGCGGGCAGCTGCGCGGCGCCCACGAGGGCGCCGATCGCGGCCGTGCCGCCCAGCGCCATCGGCAGCGTCTTCACCGAGGCGAAGTGGCGGTAGCGGAAGTCGGGGCCGTACCGCGCGAGCGCCCGCGCCGAGCGTTCGATGACCTGCGGGTCCAGTGTCGGCAGGGGCAGCGCCCAGGTGCCGGTCTCGGCGCTGAAGTGCGGGGTGCCGAAGCGGGCGCGGGCGCGGCGTCCGACCAGGCGCGGTTCGTGCAGCCGGCGCTCCTGCGCGGCGCGCAGCATCTGCGGGCCGCGGCCCATCGCGGTGAGCGCGGAGGTGAACGTACCGCCGGAGATGACGGCGTTGCTGCGGACGAACCCGTCGATGGTCAGCGGCACGTCCTGCGGCAGTTGCTGGACGGTGAAGTAGACGCCGAGGTCGTGCGGTACGGAATCGAAGCCGCAGGCGTGCACGAGCCGCGCCCCGGTCTCGCGGGCCCGCGCATCGTGCTCCAGGAACATCCGGTCGACGAACTCCGCCTCGCCGGTCAGGTCCGTGTAGTCCGTCCCTGCCTCCGCGCAGGCGGCGACGAGCTGTTCGCCGTACCAGACGTAGGGGCCCACGGTGGTGGCCACCACGTGGGTCGATTCGGCGAGCGCGCGCAGTGAACCGGGGTCGTCGGCGTCGGCGTGCAGCAGCGGAAGGTCCGCGCAGCGCGGATCGATGCCGGCGAGGCGTTCGCGCAGCTTCTGCAGCTTGGCCGGGCTGCGGCCGGCCAGAGCCCAGCGGCAGCCGACGGGCGCGTGGGCGGCGAGATATTCGGCGGTGAGGACACCCACGAAGCCGGTGGCGCCGAAGAGGACTATGTCATAGGGGCGTTTCGCCCCGTTCTGCCTGTTCACAAGTGCCTCCGCAGGGGCCGGCGCCGATGTAGCAGGCAGAGGTTAGCGGAGGGGTTCGTGGCGGTGTGCAGTCGGGCGGCGCTTGTGGGGGAGGATCCTCGAGAAAGAACTGAGAGGCCGCGCACATAGGTGGGGTGGAGGAAGGAGCGGGGCGAGGGGCAAGCCTGGCAAGGCGGAGGAGGGAGGCGACGCGAAGGGGGCCCCTCCCATGCCTTTCGGGCTATGGGGGAGTCGTCGACCGACGACAACGCCGCCAGGCGCCGCCCATCGGCACGCGACGCCGCCCCACCTATGTGCGCGGCCTCTAAGCGCTTGCTCGGCCAAAAGGGTTGTGCGGAGCGGGGAGCATTCTTAGCATCGTCGCTGTTACATCAGTTGTGTCACACCGCTGGGGGTTCGATGGCAACGACAGAGCACGGCCCGCTCGCGGGTGTGCGCGTGGTCGAGCTTGCGGGCATCGGACCCGGCCCGTTCGCCGCGATGCTGCTGGCCGACCTCGGCGCCGACGTCGTGAGGGTCGACCGGCCCGGCGGTGCGGGGCTCGGCATCGACCCCGCGTACGACCTCACCAACCGCAACAAACGCTCGGTGCTCGTCGACCTCAAGGCCGAGGACGGCCCAGATCGCGTCCTGGACCTGGTCGAACGCGCCGACATCCTGATCGAGGGCTACCGGCCGGGCGTCGCCGAGCGCCTCGGCGTCGGCCCCGACGCCTGCCTCGCCCGCAACCCGCGGCTCGTGTACGGGCGGATGACCGGCTGGGGCCAGGGCGGGCCGCTCGCCGAACGGGCCGGGCACGACATCGCGTACATCGCCCTCACCGGCACCCTCTCCATGATCGGCAAGCCCGGCGAGCCGCCCACCGTCCCCGCCAATCTGGTCGGCGACTACGCCGGCGGCTCGCTCTACCTCGTCGTCGGCGTCCTCGCCGCCCTGCAGCACGCCCGCACCCCCGGCGGCGCGGGCCAGGTCGTGGACGCGGCGATCGTCGACGGTGCCGCCCATCTCGCCACGATGATCCACGGGATGCTGGCGGCCGGCGGCTGGCAGGACCGGCGCGGCTCCAACCTCCTGGACGGCGGCTGCCCGTTCTACGGGTCGTACGAGACCTCCGACGGCGAGTACATGGCGGTCGGCCCGCTGGAGCAGCAGTTCTACGACGAGTTCATCAAGCTCCTCGGCATCGAGGACCGGGCACCGGACCGCAGGGATTTCACCCGCTGGGAGGAGCTGCGCGCGGTCGTCGCCGACCGGTTCAGGACCCGGACGCGCACGGAGTGGACCGCGGTCTTCGAAGCCACGGACGCGTGTGTGGCCCCGGTCCTGTCGCTCCGCGAGGCCCCGCACCACCCGCACCTCGCGGCCCGTTCCACCTTCGTCGAACACAGCGGTCTGACCCAGCCCGCCCCCGCACCCCGCTTCTCCGCCACCCCCGTCTCCGTGCGCAGCGGGCCCGCGCAGCCTGGCGCGGACACCGAGGGCGTCGCCCGGGACTGGGACGTACCGAGCATCCACCGGCCCCGGAAGGACACCACCGACTGATGGAACTCTCCCTGCCGCTGAACTACGCGGGCGACCCGCGCGGGGCCTCCGGCGTCACCATGCTCAGCGTCATCCCGGTCGGTCCCGACCCGGCCCGGCTGATCTCCACCGTCAAGAACTGGCTCTAGGGGGCCCGCAGTGCAGCGGCAGATCTTCACCGAGGAGCACGAAGCGTTCCGCGAGACCGTCCGGACCTTCCTGACCAAGGAAGTCCTTCCGCACTACGAGCAGTGGGAGAAGGACGGCATCGTCTCGCGCGAGGCCTGGCTCGCGGCCGGCCGGCAAGGGCTGCTCGGCCTCGCCGTCCCCGAGGAGTACGGGGGCGGCGGCACCACCGACTTCCGCTACAGCGCCGTCCTCGCCGAGGAGTTCACCCGGGCCGGCGCCCCCGGGCTCGCGCTCGGCCTGCACAACGACGTCATCGGCCCCTACCTCACCGGCCTCGCCACCGAGGAGCAGAAGCGGCGCTGGCTGCCCGGCTTCTGCAGCGGTGAGATCATCACCGCCATCGCGATGACCGAACCCGGCGCCGGCTCCGACCTCCAGGGCATCCGCACCACCGCCGAGGACAAGGGCGACCACTGGCTGCTCAACGGCTCCAAGACGTTCATCTCCAACGGCATCCTCGCCGACCTGGTGATCGTCGTGGCGAAGACCACCGCGGAGGGTGGCGCGAAGGGGCTCTCGCTGATCGTCGTCGAACGCGGTGCGGACGGCTTCGAGCGGGGCCGCAACCTCGACAAGATCGGCCAGAAGTCCCAGGACACGGCCGAGCTGTTCTTCAACGACGTTCGCGTCCCCAAGGAGAACCTGCTCGGTGAGCGCGACGGCGCGTTCATCCACCTGATGACCAATCTGGCGCAGGAGCGGATGGGCATAGCGGTCGCCGGCATCGCTGCCGCCGAGTACCTCCTGGAGATCACCACCCAGTACGTCAAGGAGCGCGAAGCCTTCGGGCGGCCGCTCTCCAAGCTCCAGCACATCCGGTTCGAGATCGCCGAGATGGCCACCGAGTGCGCCGTCACCCGGGCCTTCCTCGACCGGTGCATCGTCGACCACTCGGACGGGAAGCTCGACGCCGTGCACGCGTCGATGGCCAAGTGGTGGGCCACCGAACTGCAGAAGCGCGTCGCCGACCGGTGCCTCCAGCTCCACGGCGGCTACGGCTACATGACGGAATACCGGGTCGCCAAGGCGTTCACCGACGGCCGCATCCAGACCATCTACGGCGGTACGACCGAGATCATGAAGGAGATCATCGGCCGCTCGCTGCTTGCCTGACCCCTGACGATCGACCACCCTCGAAAGGCTGCTGTCTTGAGTACCGAAGCGTTTGTCTACGACGCGATCCGCACCCCGCGCGGCCGCGGCAAGGCCAATGGCGCCCTGCACGGCACCAAGCCGATCGACCTCGTCGTCGGCCTCATCCACGAAATGCGCAGCCGCTTCCCGGGCCTGGACCCGGCCGCCATCGACGACATCGTCCTCGGCGTGGTCAGCCCGCTCGGCGACCAGGGCTCCGACATCGCCCGGATCGCCGCCATCGCCGCCGGACTCCCGGACTCGGTGGCGGGCGTCCAGGAGAACCGGTTCTGTGCCTCCGGACTGGAAGCCGTCAACCTGGCTGCCGCGAAGGTCCGTTCCGGCTGGGAGGACCTGATCCTCGCCGGCGGTGTCGAGTCGATGTCCCGGGTGCCGATGGGCTCCGACGGCGGCGCCTGGGCGATGGACCCGATGACCAACTACGAGACCGGCTTCGCCCCGCAGGGCGTCGGCGCCGACCTCATCGCCACCATCGAGGGCTTCTCGCGCCGCGACGTCGACGAGTTCGCCGCACTCTCCCAGGAGCGGGCCGCCGAGGCCTGGAAGGACGGCCGCTTCGCGCGCTCCGTCGTCCCGGTCAAGGACCGCAACGGCCTCGTCGTCCTCGACCACGACGAGCACATGCGCCCCGGCACCACCGCCGACTCGCTGGCCGCGCTCAAGCCCTCGTTCGCCACCATCGGCGAGCTGGGTGGTTTCGACGCCGTGGCGCTGCAGAAGTACCACTGGGTCGAGAAGATCGACCACGTCCACCACGCAGGCAACTCCTCCGGCATCGTGGACGGCGCCGCGCTCGTCGCCATCGGCAACAAGGAGACCGGCGAGCGGTACGGACTCACGCCGCGTGCCCGGATCGTCTCGGCCGCGGTCTCCGGCTCCGAGCCGACCATTATGCTGACCGGCCCGGCGCCCGCCACCCGCAAGGCCCTCGCCAAGGCCGGACTCACCATCGACGACATCGACCTCGTCGAGATCAACGAGGCGTTCGCCGGTGTCGTGCTGCGCTTCGCCCGGGACATGGGGCTCTCCCTCGACAAGATCAACGTCAACGGCGGCGCCATCGCGCTGGGTCACCCGCTCGGCGCCACCGGCGCGATGATCCTCGGCACCCTCATCGACGAACTGGAGCGCCAGGACAAGCGGTACGGCCTCGCCACCCTCTGCGTCGGCGGCGGCATGGGCGTCGCCACCGTCATCGAGCGTCTCTGACCGTCCCCGGCCACCCCTTGCCTACGGAGAACACCGCAATGACCGAGAGCACGACCATCCGCTGGGAACAGGACGAGACCGGCGTCGTCACCCTCGTACTCGACGACCCCAACCAGTCCGCCAACACGATGAACCAGGCCTTCAAGGACTCCATCGCGGTCATCGCCGACCGCGCGCAAGCCGAGAAGGACTCCATCCGCGGCATCATCTACACCTCCGCCAAGAAGACCTTCTTCGCGGGCGGCGACCTCAAGGACATGATCAAGGTCGGTCCCGAGAACGCCCAGGACGCCTTCGACGTCGGCACCGCCATCAAGAACTCGCTGCGCCGCATCGAGACCCTCGGCATCCCCGTCGTCGCCGCCATCAACGGAGCGGCCCTCGGCGGCGGTTACGAGATCGCGCTCGCCTCCCACCACCGCGTCGCCCTCGACGCGCCCGGCTCCCGCATCGGACTGCCCGAGGTCACCCTCGGCCTGCTGCCCGCGGGCGGCGGCGTCACCCGCACCGTACGCCTCATGGGCGTCGCCGACGCGCTGCTGAAGGTCCTCCTCCAGGGCACCCAGTACACCCCGAAGCGCGCCCTGGAGAACGGCCTCGTCCACGAGGTGGCGGCCACGCCCGAGGAGATGCTCGACAAGGCCCGCGCCTTCATCGACGCCCACCCCGAGTCCCAGCAGCCCTGGGACGTCAAGGGCTACCGGATCCCCGGCGGCACCCCGTCGAACCCGAAGTTCGCGGCCAACCTGCCCGCCTTCCCGGCCAACCTGAAGAAGCAGCTCGGGGGCGCCCCCATGCCCGCGCCCCGCAACATCCTGGCTGCCGCCGTCGAGGGCTCCCAGGTCGACTTCGAGACCGCGCTGACCATCGAGGCCCGGTACTTCACCGAACTCGTCACCGGCCAGATCTCGAAGAACATGATCCAGGCGTTCTTCTTCGACCTCCAGGCCGTCAACTCCGGCGCCAACCGCCCCAAGGGCATCGCGGAGCGCCAGGTCACCAAGGTCGCCGTCCTCGGCGCCGGGATGATGGGCGCCGGGATCGCGTACTCCTGCGCCCGCGCCGGCATCGACATCGTCCTCAAGGACGTCTCCATGGAGGCGGCCGCCAAGGGCAAGGCATACAGCGAGAAGCTCCTCGCCAAGGCGCTCTCCCGGGGCCGCACGACCGAGGCGAAGCGCGACGAACTGCTGGCCCGCATCACCCCGACCGGTGACCCTGCCGATCTGGCGGGCTGCGACGCCGTCATCGAGGCGGTCTTCGAGGACACCGCGCTCAAGCACAAGGTGTTCCAGGAGATCCAGGACATCATCGAACCCGACGCGCTGCTCTGCTCCAACACCTCGACCCTGCCGATCACGGTCCTTGCCAAGGGCGTCACGCGCCCTGCCGACTTCATCGGCCTGCATTTCTTCTCGCCCGTCGACAAGATGCCGCTGGTCGAGATCATCAAGGGCGAGCAGACCGGCGACGAGGCACTGGCACGCGCCTTCGACCTGGTACGCCGGATCCAGAAGACGCCGATCGTCGTCAACGATTCGCGCGGCTTCTTCACCTCGCGCGTCATCGGCCAGTTCATCAACGAGGGCGTCGCCATGGTCGGCGAGGGCGTCGAGCCCGCGTCGGTCGAGCAGGCCGCGGCGCAGTCCGGCTACCCGGCCAAGGTCCTCTCGCTGATGGACGAGTTGACGCTGACCCTGCCGCGCAAGATCCGCAACGAGACGAAGCGCGCGGTCGAGGAGGCGGGCGGCACCTGGGCCGGGCACCCCGCGGACGCGGTCATCGACCGGATGGTCGACGAGTTCGGACGCACCGGACGCAGCGGCGGCGCGGGCTTCTACGACTACGACGAGGACGGCAAGCGGGCCGGGCTGTGGCCGGGGCTGCGCACGCACTTCACCAGGACGGATGCCGATGTCCCGTTCGAGGACATGAAGGAGCGGATGCTCTTCTCCGAGGCACTGGACAGCGTCCGCTGCCTGGAGGAGAACGTCCTCATCTCGGTCGCCGACGCCAACATCGGCTCCATCATGGGCATCGGCTTCCCGCCGTGGACCGGGGGCGTGCTCCAGTACATCAACGGGTACGAGGGCGGCCTGCCCGGCTTCGTGGCGCGCGCCCGGGAACTCGCCGAGAAGTACGGCGACCGGTTCCTGCCGCCCGCGCTGCTGGTGGAGAAGGCCGAGAAGGGCGAGACCTTCCACGACTGACCGGCGCCCCCCGCGGACCACGTACCGCCCGGAGGCTGCGCTATCCGCACCCTCCGGGCGGAAAATACCGGGTGGACAGCGGGACACCCTGCTACCGTCAGCGTCATGAAGCGCGCTGCCATGACGACGACGCCGGAGAGTGTCCCGGCGCGCTGACAGATGTCTCAGTCCGAAGCCCCGGGGCGAGTGCCCCGGGGCTTCGGCTTGCGGCCACTCGCCCGATGACCGCGAGGAGACCGCCATGCACGACCACCGCAAGCTCGGCCGCGAACTGGGCCTTTTCGACACCGACCCGCTGATCGGCGCGGGACTTCCCTACTGGCTGCCCGACGGGGCGACCGTGCGGCACACCCTGGAGGAGTACATCCGCGCCGCCGAGCGGCGGGCCGGCTACCGGCATGTGTACTCGCCGGTGCTGGGCAAGCGGGAGCTGTACGAGATCTCCGGGCACTGGTCGCACTACAGCGACGACATGTTCCCGCCGATGGACCTGGGCTCGGAACAGGTCGTCCTGCGGCCGAGTCTCTGCCCCCACCACGCGGTGATCTACCGCTCCCGCTCCCACAGCTACCGCGAGCTGCCGCTGCGCCTGGCCGAACTGGGCGGCATGTACCGCTCCGAACTCTCCGGCGTGCTCGGCGGACTGACCCGCGTCCGCGCCATCCAGCTGAACGACGCGCACATCTTCTGCACCCTGGACCAGGTCGCCGACGAGGCACGGGCCGCCCTGGAGATGATCCGCAGTGCGTACGCGGCGCTCGGTATCCGCCCGGCCCGCTACCGGCTCTCCCTCCCCGGCCCCGGCGGCAAGTACGTGGCCGCGCCCGAGAAGTGGCGGCGGTCCACCGCCCTGCTCACCGAGGTACTCGACCGCTCCGGCCTGCCGTACGACTCGGCGGAGGGCGAGGCCGCGTTCTACGGCCCGAAGATCGACGTCCAGGTCACCGACGGTGCGGGCAGGGAATCCACCCTGTCCACCGTCCAGGTCGACTTCCACCAGCCCGAGCAGTTCGACCTGCACTACATCGGCGCGGACGGTGCGAAACACCGGCCGGTCATGGTCCACCGCAGCATCATCGGCAGCGTGGAGCGGGCCGTCGCCCATCTCATCGAACAACACGGCGGCGCGTTTCCGGCCTGGCTCGCCCCGACCCAGCTGGCGATCCTCCCGATCTCCGAGGCCGAGCTGCCCCACGCCGAGGCGCTGGCCCGGCGCTGCACCGACCTCGGGCTGCGGGCCGACATCGCCGGACCGGAACGGGGCACCCTGGGCGCACGCATCCGCGAGGACCGCCTGGTGCCGTACCAGGCCGTGATCGGCGCCAGGGAAGCCGTCGACGACCACGTCGCCGTACGGCTGCGCGACGGACGCCGCCTCGACCCGCAGCCCGCCGACGTCTTCCTCGAACGGATCGGCGCGCTCATCGACGCCCACAGCACCGACCTGTGGGACGACGCTCCCTGACGGACCATCCACCGGCAGTGAGCCCCTGTCGCCGGCGGGGGCTCACTCCGCCGTGAACGCCGCCCGCAGCTCTTCCTTGAGGGACCGCTGGAACGCGGTCACCAGCGCCTGCAGCACCATCGGCTGCATATGCGCCGACAGCGACTTCATCGCCGCCACCTGCTCCGGGTCCGACTCCCGCTCCCGGTACGGATTCCACACCTCGTCCCGGAACAGCCGCGTCAGCTCGTGCGCGGCGGAACGGGTGTGCTCCAGCAGCACCGTGCGGGCCGCGAGGATCGTCTCGTGCGCGATCGGTACGTCGAGCAGCTCGACGCCGAGACGCAGCAGCCCGGGATCGACCCGGTAGCTGCCGGCCGCCGCCTCCGCACGCTCCAGCACGCCCATCGCGGCCAGCCGGTCGATGTCCCCCTCGGTCAGCGCCCGTCCCGCCCGCCGCTCCAGCTCCGCCCGGGTCGCGTGCTCCGCCGAGTCCGGCGCCCAGGACGCCACCAGCGCCCGGTGGATCGCCAGGTCGTGCGCGCTCAGATCGGGCGGCAACTGCTCCAGATAGCGTTCGATCGCGGCGAGGGTCATGCCCTGGTGCTGAAGCTCCTCGATCAGCGCCAGCCGCGAGAGGTGCTCGTGCCCGTAGTGACCGACCCGGCGCGGTCCGATCACGGGGGGCGGCAGGAGCCCACGCGTGCTGTAGAAACGTACGGTGCGTACGGTGACTCCGGCGCGCGCCGCCAGCTCGTCGACGGTGAGCGTCGGCTCCTCGGTTCCGGTCGCCATGTCCGCTCCTCGCTGCTGACCGCTGGGCGCGGCCGTATCCGTTGCATCCATCCGGTTCAACAGTATTGCTGTCTCACCACTGTTGTGACAGTGTCCGACAGCATCGAAGCGCAGCACCACCGTTCCTCACCCGTGTGCGCAGGGCAGTTGGTCCCGGATCCAGCCGCTGATCGAGCAGCGGCTCATGAGCCGGGGGCTACCCGTGACGGTGCACGACTACGGGGACGGGCCCGTCGCGCACCGTGGCTGAACGCTCGTCACCGGTGAGCGGGTGCTCGCCGTGGTCTTCCGTGCATGCGATCCGACAGCGTTCCGGAAGCCCGCGCCCTTCCGGCTGAGGTGGCCTGCCGCGGCATGTGCGCTGTCTGCCGGGTCCGGGGTTGGAGGGCCCCCATCTGCCGGGCTGGATCCAGCCGCCCCTGCCGCTCGCCGGTTCGCCCACGATCGCATACTGGAACACACACCAGCCGGGCACCGGCCCGCACGCCCACCGACCGCTGGGAGCACCCGCATGAGCAGCGAAGTACCCCGGGACAGGGATCGGGAGCGGGACCCCGAGCCGCCGCCGCCCGGCGGAGTGCTGTGGGGCCTCGCCGGGGACGTCCGCGCCCTGCTGATGCTGCCCGCGGCTCTCACCCTCCAGGTTGCGCACCCGGCGGTCGGCGCAGGCGTCGACGAGCACTCGGTGTTCCGTACGGACCCGTGGGGGCGCGGCGAGCGGTCCCTGCGCTCTCTCCAGCTCTGGGTGTACGGGGGCGAGGAAGCAGCCGAGGAGGGGCGCAGGCTGCGGAAGCTGCATCGCACCATCCAGGGCACGGACAGCCGAGGGCGCCGCTATCACGCACTGTCACCCGAGAACTACGCATGGGTGCACGCCACCGGCTTCCCCGTCTACCGGTACGCCACGCGCTATCTCGTTCGCACCCTCACCGAGGCGCAGGAACGGGCCCTGTACCGGGAATGGCTCCAGGTCGGCCGGGTCCTCGGCATCCACGACCGGGACATGCCGCAGTCGATCGAGGAGTTCTGGCCGTACTTTCGCAAGATGCTCGCCGACGAGATCGAGGCGACCGTCGTCGTCGAGGAGCTGGTCGCCACCGACCGGCCGGTACCGCCGCCGGACCGGGGCCCGCTGCCCGTCAGGTTGCTGCTCAAGGCCTTGTGGCCGGTCCTGTTCCCGCCGCTGGCCCGGTTCCGCAGGTTCATCACCATCGGGCTGATGCCGCCGGACGCGCGCGACGCGATCGGTCTGGAGTGGACGGACGCGCAGGAGCAGAAGCTGCGGCGGTTCTGCGGTGTCGTCCGGGTCGTGGTGCCCGTGCTGCCTGAGCGGCTGCGCTATCTGCGGTTCGCCCGCGAGGCGCGGGCGGAGCACCGCAGAGCGGTCCGGCGCGCTTCTCGCTGAAGGTCCACCGGAGTGGACGGGCGGCATGGTCGACGCCGCCCGTCGGGCCTGGGGGCCAGGCGTTCGGATCAGGGTTTGCGCCCGATGCCGCTGGCCGCGTGGCCCTGAGCGGTGTCATCCTGCGGCTGGTCGGGATCGGGCCGCCAGTCCGCCGTCCTGACGACGCCGGGGTCGACCAGGTCCAGACCGTGGAAGAAGCCCGCGATCTGTTCCGGACTGCGCAGGTGGTACGAGCTGGCCGAGTTCGCGTTGTACGTCCTGATGGCCGTGTTCAGCGTTTCGCTCGTGTTCGTACCGTCGCTCAGCGCCAGGTAGCTGCCCGAGGGCAGCGCGGCCATGAGCCGGTCGACGATGGCCCCCGGGCCGTCCTCGTCGGGCAGCTGTCCCATGATCCCCAGCATCGTCAGACCGACCGGCCGACTGAAGTCCAGTGTTCTGGCTGCCTGTTCGAGGATTGTGTCGACGTCCCTCACATCGGCGTCGATGTACGCGCACGAGCCCTCGGGGGCGCCGGCGAGCAGTGCGCGGGCGTGGGTCAGCACGAGCGGGTCGTTGTCGACGTACACCACCCGGCACTCCGGCGCCAGCCGCTGTGCCACCTCGTGGGTGTTGTTGGCGGTGGGCAGGCCGGCGCCGATATCGAGGAACTGGCGTATGCCGGCCTCCGCGGTCAGGAAGTGCACCGCGCGGGCGAGGAACGCCCGTTGCAGCCGGGCGATCTGAGCGAAGTCGGGACATGCCTGCAGGATCATGTCGCCGGCCTCGGCGTCGACGGGGTAGTTGTCCTTGCCCCCGAGGAGGTAGTTCCACACCCGGGCTGAGTGCGGCCGGTCCGTCTGCAGCCTGTCGGTAAGCGAGCGAGAAGGATCATTCATGAACAGAGCTTGGCACAGAGGCGTGCAGCTCAAGCGGATGCCCGCTTGATGAGCTCGTTCGGCGTGCTCGCGGAATCCCCGCGAGCGCCCGGGGCCGCCGAACCGGCACGAACCCTGTCGGCCTGTCCGGCGCCGTCACCCCCGCCCGGGGATGACGGCGCCGACAGTGCTCCGGTGGATCAGCCCCGGTCGTGGATCGTGTTCGTCGCGGCGATCTTCTTCCAGGAGGCGGGCTGCCCGGCGCTCCGCACGGTCCGTGCCGCGCCCGGCGCCGGAGCCTCCGGCCGCGACGGCTGGTACAGCCAGGTGTCGAAGAATTCGGCGAGCGGCGTGCCCGACACCCGCTCCGCGTACGTCACGAAGTCGCTCACCTTCGCGTTCCCGTAGGCATGCTCGGCCGGCCAGCCCTTCAGCAGCGCGAAGAAGGTTTCGTCACCCAGCTTGTTCCGCAGCGCCTGGAGGGCCAGCGCCCCACGGTCGTAGACGGCCCCGTGGAACTGGTTGTCCGGACCCGGGTCTCCGGGCTTCACCGTCCAGAACGCGTCGTCCGCCGGATGGAGGGCGTACGTGTAGTCCGCCAGTTCCTGCGCCGTTCCCTCTCCCTCCTTCTCCGACCACAGCCACTGGCTGTACCGGGCGAAGCCCTCATTGATCCAGATGTCCTTCCAGCCGTCGACGGACACGCTGTCGCCGTACCACTGGTGCGCCAGCTCGTGGACGACCACCGAGACATTCGCGCCATTGGCGAACTGCCTCGGGCTGTAGAACGGCCGGGTCTGCGTCTCCAGAGCGAAACCGCTGGTCACGTTGGGCACGTAGCCGCCGAGCGCGTTGAACGGATACGGACCGAAGACATCCGTGAGCCACTCGGCGACCTCAGTGGTCCGCTCGATGCTGGCGCGCGCCGCCCCGTCGTTGTCGCCGAGGTCCTTGCTGTACGCGTTGAGGACCGGCAGCCCGTCCGCCGTCGTGTCCCTGGTGATGTCGAACTTGCCGATCGCGAGCGTCGCCAGATAGGTGGCCTGCGGCTTGTTGGAGCGCCAGTTGAAGCGCGTCCAGCCGAGTTTCGAACTCTGCGATTGCAGCACGCCGTTGCTGATCGCCTGAGTCCCGTCCGGGACGGACACCGACACGTCGTACGTAGCCTTGTCCAACGGGTGGTCATTGCTGGGGAACCACCACACGGCCGACTCCGGTTCCTGCGCGGCCACGCCACCGTCCGGGGTACGGGCCCAGGCGGTCCAGCCGCCGATCTTCAGCTCGGACGGCTTCCCGGCGTACCGTACGACCACCGAGACAGCTCGGCCCTTCGCCAGGGGGCCGGCCGGCGTGATCTCCAGTTCCTGGGTTCCGCTCTTCGCGTACCGCGCAGTCTTCCCGTTCACCCGCACCTCGGAGACGTCGAGCCCGAAGTCGAGGTTGAAGCGCGAGAGATCCTGGGTGGGGGTGGCGAGGATCGTCGCCGTGCCCTCCAGGAGGTCGGTCGTGGGCTGATACTTCAGCCGCAAGTCGTAGTGGGACACGTCGTAGCCGCCGTTGCCACTGGCCGGGTAATAGGGGTCGCCGATACCCGGGGCGCCCGCGGTGCCTTGGGCGGCCGATGCCGGGATCGCCAGCAGCATGAAGGCCGCGAGTGCGCTCGGGACGATGAGTCTGCGGTGCACGAATGCTCCAAGTCTTCGGGGCGGATGATCTTTCCGGCCGGTCTTTCGACTCTATTCAGCGTTCCCGGGCCTGGTCGTGTCCATGGCCACCCCTGTCACATGATCGCCATTCGGCCGACATGACACCTTGACCTCCTTTCCGTCACATCGGAGTGCGATCGCCCCCTGTCGCACAGGAGTTGACCGGGGTACCTTCCGCAGATGCCGATACGCGCGCGGGGCACCCGCTTGACGTACAGATCGCTGGTGGTGGCGGCCTCGGCCGCCCTGATGACCGTCCTGCTCTCGCCGGCAGGCGCACAGGGCTCGAGCCCGCGGGAGAGCAGAGCCGTCTACTCGTACGGGAACGCAGTCCGTGAGTCCGTCTGGGTGGACACGGGCCTGGACGGCGACGGAGACGGGAAGAGCGACCGTGTCGCCGTCGACATCGTCCGGCCGCGCGAACCCGCACAACAGGGCCGCAAGATACCTGTGATCATGGACGCCAGCCCCTACTACTCGTGCTGCGGGCGGGGCAATGAGAGCCAGTTGAAGACGTACGACACCAACGGCGACCCCGTCCAGTTCCCGCTCTACTACGACAACTACTTCGTCCCGCGCGGCTACGCCTTCGTCGCCGTGGATTTGGCCGGTACCAATCGCTCCGACGGCTGCGTCGACGTCGGTGGCCGCTCCGACATCCAGTCCGCGACAGCCGTCATCGACTGGCTGAACGGCCGGGCCCGCGGCTACACCACCCGCACCGGCACCGAACGCACCTCGGCAGGCTGGTCCAACGGCCGCACCGGCATGATCGGCAAGAGCTACGACGGCACCATCGCCAACGGTGTGGCGGCGACCGGCGTCGACGGGCTGCGGACCATCGTCCCGATCGGTTCCATCTCCTCCTGGTACGACTACTACTTCGCCCAGGGCGCCCCCCTCTACGACGGTGGTCCCGAATGGCTCTCCGACTATGTCGAGAGCCCCGGGGCGCGGGCGCGCTGCGCGGCCGTGCAGCAGAAACTCGTCGACGAGGCGCCCCGTACCGGCGACTGGACGAGTCTCTGGAGCGAGCGCGACTACGTGAAGGACGCGCGCAAGGTGAAGGCCAGCGTCTTCGCCGTGCACGGGATGCAGGACCTCAACGTCCGCACCAAGCACCTCGGCCAGTGGTGGGACGCCCTTGCCGCGCAGGGTGTGGAGCGCAAGATCTGGCTCTCCCAGACCGGCCATGTCGACCCGTTCGACTTCCGGCGCGCCGAGTGGGTCGACACACTGCACCGCTGGTTCGACCACTACCTCCTCGGTTACGACAACGGCATCGACCACGCACCGATGGCCGACATCGAACGCCACCCCGACCAGTGGTCCACCGACAAGGTCTGGCCGCCGCGCAGCACCGCCGCCACCACCATGCACCCCGGCACCGGCACCGAACCCGGTGTCGGCACCCTCACCCGGAGGACCGCCCGGCCCGGCGCCACCGAGACGTTCACCGACGACCCGAAGCAGAGCGAGACGGACTGGGCCGCCGACCTGGACCGGTCCACGGACGCCAAGGCCGGGTTCCTCACCGCGCCGCTCGCCCAGGACCTGCGGCTCTCCGGCTCGTCGAAGGTGACCGTCACCGCGACCCCGACCACCTCGACCGCCCATCTCTCGGCTGTCCTCGTCGATGTCGGCCCCGACACCATCCGGGACTACGGCGCATCCGGCGAAGGCATCAGAACCCTCACCGACCGCACCTGCTGGGGTGCGAGCACGGCCGGCGACAGCTCCTGCTTCAAGGCGACGACGGCCAGGACCGCCGCCGTCGACCGGACCGTCTTCAGCCGCGGCTGGGCCGACCTCGGTACGTACGCCTCCGCAGGCAAGGGCCGCCCGCTCACCCCGGGCAAGCGCTACACGATCACGGTCGATCTGGCCGCGAGCGATCACGTGGTGCCGGCCGGACACCGCCTCGCCCTGATCGTCGCGGGCACCGACCAGGACCTCATCGATCCGCCGGCCTCCACCCCCACGCTCACCCTCGATCTGGCGCGCACGTCCGCGAAGCTGCCGTTCGTCGGCGGCGCCGCAGCGTTCGTACGCGCCACCGCGGGCCCCGCGCACGCGGTAGCCACCCCCCACGCATCCCGTCCCGAAGGCGTGGCACCGCCGCGTCCCGCACTCCGTATCCCGGGAGGCAGCCGCTCATGACACCCCGTATCCCGTTCGCCCGCAACCTCGCCATCGCCGTCGCCGCGACGGCGCTGGCCGTCCCCCTGGCCGCCGCGCCGGCCGAGGCCGCGCCCACCCCGCCCCGTACCGGCTTCGAGACCAGCAACGGGGCCCACTGGACCGGCCAGCCCGAGGAGCAGTCCTTCCTCGCCGCCGTCGACCGGGGCAGCGACCGGGTCTCCGTCGACCGGATCGGCGCGACGAAACAGGGCCGCCCGCTCCAACTCGTTCGCATCGGCAACCAGCACGCGGCCACCACGGTCCTGCTGATCTGTAGTCAGCACGGCAACGAACCGTCCGGCCGCGAGGCGTGTCTGACCACCATTCGCGATCTCGCGTACGCCGAGGACCGGGCGACCCGTACTTTCCTCTCGCACACCGATGTCCTCGTGGTGCCCACCGCCAACCCCGACGGGCGCGCCGCGAACACCCGGGGCAATTCCGACGGCGTCGACATCAACCGCGACCACATCGCCCTGCAGACTGCCGAGGCGCGCGCCATGGCAGCGGTCATCCGCGACCGGAAGCCCGAGGTGATCTACGACCTGCACGAGTACGGTGCCACCCCGCCGTACTACGACAAGGACATGTTCGTCCTCTGGCCCCGCAACCTCAACGCCACCGACCGGGTGCACAACGAGTCGCAGACCCTGGCGGAACAGTACGTGCGGCCCACGGCCAAGGACGCCGGTTACAGCAGCGGTCTCTACGGGATCTGGACCGACCCGGTCACCGGAGACCCGATCAAGCAGACGGCGGGCGACGGACAGGAGCGCATCCTGCGCAACACCTCGGGCATCAAGCACGCGGTGGGTCTGCTCATCGAGTCCCGCGTCGATGCGCTCACCGACGCCGAGAAGGCCGACCCGGCCCTCAACAGCCGACGCCGCGTCGACTCGCAACTCGTCGCGCTCGACGGTCTGCTCCGCTTCACCGACGAACGACGCGGTCCCATCGGCGCCGCCACCGCCGCGTCCCGTGCGGCCGGGTACGCCGACCGCGGTCCCGTCTACCTCGGGGGCGCGGACAACGAACCGGCCGAACCCGTCAAGATCCTCCAGGACCCGCCGTGCGGTTACCGCCTGAGCGCCGCCCAGTTCGCAGACGTCAAGGACGAACTCGCCCTGCACGGCGTCACGTCCCGGCCCGACGGTGACGGAGCGTACGTACCGTTGCGGCAGTCGGCCCGGAATCTGATTCCGCTCCTCCTGGACGAGCGGGCGACCTATCACCTCACAAGCGGTCAAGCCGATACGGCTTGTTGATCCCACGAACCATGTGAGGCGTGTGGCACTGCCTACGGACTGGGATCGAATCCGTGTCCCGGGGTGTTGGTTCATGCCGGGTGGCGCTGTCTTTGCAGGCCGAGGCCACCCGGCAGGACCGCCGAAGCGGACCTTGGGTACCTCATGTGTCACTGTCCGCTCACGCATGGCTCACGAACGAAGAGCTTGCAGCGGGGCCGGTATCCGAATCCACGGTCTCTTGGCACCAAGGCGATTCGATCGGTCGCGGCCCTTGGGCCCAGGGCGCGATTGCGGACGGCGGGGCCCGGCCGCTCAGGTGGCCGGCGACGCGGCATCGCCATGACGACGACCGGATGGCGCGCCGGGTCGAGGAGGCGGAGCAGCCGCTCCACGTGCGGGCGCGAGAGGCCAATGCAGACGTCCTCGACCCGGTCCAGCAGGATCGAAGGAGGCCGGCCCGGACGCGGCTCGTCGGCCAGTCCGTCGAGGCGGTCTTCGGTGAACCGTGCGCGCCAGCGGTTCACCGTCGCCTGAGCGACACCGAGTTCGGCCGCGACCTGCACGTTTGTCGCACCATCCGCGCAGGCCAGCACGATCTTCGCCCGCAGCGCGAGGTACTGGGCCGTCTTCGCCCGCCTCGCCCAGCGGGT
>NZ_JBFBCG010000098.1:0-23140 GCF_040683105.1 Streptomyces sp. NPDC051020
CAAACTTGAGCCTAGACACCTCAAGGATCACAGGAAGCGGCGTGTTTCACGTATCAGACCAGGTCACAGCACCCACACATGCGGCAGGAGAGCCCGATTTCGCCTCCCGCGCCGCCGGATCCCAGACGCCGCTGTTCGTCACGTCGGGCTTCATCGAGGACAACACCAAGCCCGAGCAGATGCAGAAGTACCTGGCCAACCATCAGGGTCCGCAACGCGGTTGGATCGGTCAGTGGGAACACGTGCGCGGTAACGAGACCAATGCCAGGGGCCGGCTCAAGATGGGACGGGCGGGCTGGTTCGACGAGGTGATGCGGTTCTACGACCAGTACCTCCGCGGCATCGAACCGTCGGTGACCGACCCCGCGTTCTCCCTCGAGGACAGCCTCGGCCACTGGCGCGCCGAGCCGACCTGGCCGGTGACCAACGACGCGTACCAGGTGCGGCTGGCTCCCGGTCAGTACGTCGACGACGGCGGCAAGGCACAGAAGGCCGCCCCGTCGATGACGGCGCCGGAGTCTCAGGGCTGGGACATCGAGTACGCGGCGGAGGTCGGCTCGCTGACGACTGACCAGACGAGTGCGATCAGCGCCGACGCACCCGCCAACAGTTACTGGACCTGGTCCACGCCCGCCGCTGAGCGGGTGCGGATCACGGGCAGCCCGGAGATCACGCTGAAGACCAGGGGCCAGGGCAACGTCTGGGCACGACTGTGGGACGTCGCTCCGGACGGCAAGGCGACGATGTTCAACGAGAACGTCGCGCTGCTGGAAAGCAGCGGATCGACCTCCTTCGCCCTGAAGGCGACGGACTGGACCTTCGAGCAAGGGCACCAACTGGCGGTCCAGATCGGAACGATCACCTCAAACGGCTGGCGGAGCGTTCCCTCCGGTGAGACGATCACGGTTTCCGACGCGCGGCTCGCCCTCGAGGTGCAAGACCCGCGGTTCGACTCGCCGACCCAGGGTGACCGTTCGCCGTACCTGGACACGTACGTGAAGGCGAACACCACCACGCTGAACAACGTCGGCACCCCCACCTTCCCGCTGAGCATCTCAAAGAACGGATGACCTAGCGGCTGCCTGGCACCCGCCTAGGCAGGTGCCAGGCAGCGTGGCGTAGCGCGTGGCGACGTAGATCAAGGTTCAGGCTGCCTGGAACGCCGATGCCCGGGAGGAGTGGCAGGCCGCACTGGACTGGCTCCAGCGCCACTCGTTGCCTGTCGGCGAGTTGGAGGAGCCGGACCTACCTGCCCTGCTCCGCAGGGGTTCGTTTGGATACCCCGGCCTGAAGGCCGGGGTATCCACGAAGAAATCTGATGAAGAGACGAGCACGGCAACCTTGCGGATCTTGAAGCTTGGACACCTCCGTGATCCACATGTGCCGTGCTCGTTTGAGTTTTCCCCTCCCAGCCCGCCCTGATGAAAACGGGCGAAGCGACTCTCCTCGGGGCCCTGAGCCGAGTTGAGTCAACGGGTCACGGATTACTGCCCGTTGTCCGACATCGTGTCCATGACGGTCAGCGTCATGCTGTTGTTCTTGTAGGACACCCGGAACAGGTAACCGCCCACGTTCAGGGCCCGGTTCTCCGGCAGCGCGTGGAAGGCGCCCTTGATCGAGCTACCGCTCATGATCGTGAACACGGTGCCCGGGGTCAGCTTGCCCCGCACATCCAGGTCCAGCTCACCGTCCAGCACCAGGTTCCCCGCCGCCCGGACGCTCGTGTAGTCCCGGTCGCCGGAGATCGTGACGGCAACGCGACCCTGCTTGCCGATGGTCGCGTTCCCGCCGATGTTCAGGACATTGCCTGCGGCGCCGGAAGCGCCAGTGATCTGCGCGGCCTCGTCGGCCATGAGACCGGGCCGCAGCACGCCGCGGCCGACGTTGATGCTGTCACCCACGGTGCCGCTGCCGCCGAGCGTTCCGCCGCGCACGTCGACAGCGCTCGCGTGCGAGCCGACGACCGAGAGTTTGCCGTCGAGGACGGTACTCGTCCCGTGCCAGGTCTCGCTGCCGGTGAGGAACAGGGTGCCGGCGCCGCGCTTCGTGAGGCTGCCCTCGTAGGCGCGGGCCTCACGTGCCTGCTCACGGCGGACCCCGATGGCGTAGTCCGACTTGTCGGCGTCGCTCGCGTCGGCCGGCAGGCCGTTGGTCCAGCCCTTGGCGGCCTTGGTCGCCGCCCAGGCGGCCGCCTCGGCGGCGTCCTCCTGCTGGCGGGCCCGGATCGCGACGTCCGAGATGTCGTTCGACCACACGTCGTCGCGCCCCTGCGTGTCGACGACGAACGGCCCCAGGAACTGGCCCGGGCCGTTCATGGCCTCCCGCAGGCTGACCGTGCCCCAGCCATTGCGGCTGTCCGGCACCTGCACGATCTGGCCGCCGGTGGGGTTCAGCACGGCGTTGCCCGCCGCGTCACTGATCGTGTTGTTCTGCCGGCCGGTGGTGAACATCGTGGAGAGCGCCTGCTCGTTGGTCATGTACGGGAAGCGCTGCATGATCAACGACAGTGCGGCCGCCGAGTGCGGGCCGGCCATCGACGTCCCCGACGCACTGCCGTAACGGGGCTCGGGCACGCCGTTGACGACCGACACGGTCGTGCTGTTGATGCTGTTGGCCGGCGCCGTCACGCAGGACCACTTCGCGACGCCGCACTGGTTGAACGTCTGCTGGCCGGGGACCAGCACGGAGCCGTCAGGGTTGAACGTGCGCCCCTGGGTGGGGTTGATCCCCGACGTCGTGTACCAGCTGCCCTCCAGCTCGGGCATGAAGTACGGCGCGGCGCCTCGCGGCGACGGGTTCACGTAGCCGCTGTTACCGGCGGTGAACTGGATGACCGTGCCGGTACGCGCGGCCTCGATGGCACCGTTCAGCCAGTGGGTGGCGCTGCCGTTCGCGTCGACGACTCCGTCCGGAGTGGACCAGAGGCGCCATGCCGTGTTCAGACCGAAGCCCGCCGGGCTGCCGGGCGGCGTGTCATACGTGTTGTAGTTTTCCGTTTTGGGCTGGCTACCCCAACTGCTGGTGATGATCTTGATGGGCTCGCCGTTCGCCGTCTTGGCGGAGTTCACGGCCCGGTAGACATTGCCGATGTAGGCGTCGTCCGGCGTCTGCGCGGCGGTCGCGTTCGACGGCAGGAGACCGTAGAGCACGCCGTCCGTCTTGCCGGTGTTGCCCGTGTACACGTTGCTGTTGAACGCGACGCCGTGCATGTTGGCATCCTGCCCGGCCGGTTGCGTCTCGCCGACGCCGTCGCGGCTCGCACCGATGGTCCCGCTGACGTGGGTGCCGTGGCTGTCGTTGAACGCCGGGTTGTAGAATCCCGGCGTGGGGCCCGTCTGGCCGCCCTGGGCCTCCACTGAGAAGTAGCGGTCCCCGACCGCGTAGTTCGTGTCCAGGCTTCCGTGCTCCCGGACGTGCCCGGCGAAGACGCCCGAGTCGACGACGCCGATGTTCATCCCGGTGCCGGAGTAGCCGGCTGCGTAGGCGAATTCGGCTCCCATCGACACCAGGCCGGCGTCCCGGTTGAACTCAGGGGTACGCCAGCTCGCCGCGTCGTCGAGCCGGCCGGGATCTCCCTCGTAGGTCTTGATCGGTGGTGGCACGGGCGCCTGCCCCATCGCCGGCTGTGCGGCGACGCCGAGCACCACTATCGGTATCAGCGCTGCGATCAGCGCCGGCTTCACGCGTTGTATGTTCGGCACTTCGACCCCTTCCAAGATCGATTGCGCCGGATGCTATTCCTCCTTCAGGAGCGGATCAAGGCGTCTGCGGACACGTTATTTATCTACGTTGGAAGTACTGACGTCGGCTCGTTGGGGTGAACCTTCTCGAAGTCCCCGCCGCGTTAGCCGTGTTGGCTGTATTCCGTGGTAGGTGAGGTACGCGGTTGGGGGCAAGCTGACCGCTGCGGGCCGGATGCGCCGTGGTCGGTGCGGATGCAGGCGGCCGAGTTGTTCGAGCAGGGAATCAAGCCGTTGGAGGTGGCACGGCGCCTGCGGGTGAGCGGGAAGTCGGCCTACCAGTGGCAGCAGTTGTGGCGGGAGGGCGGTGCGCCGGCGCTGGCCTCCCGTGGCCCGAGCGTGCCGGCCCGGAGGCCGGTCCCGCACAGCGGTCTCCCGGTGCGACGAGCCCCGTCTCGTAGGCGAGGACGACGGCCTGGGCGCGGTCGCGCAGGGAGAGCTTGGTGAAGATCCGGGTCACATGGGTCTTCACCGTGGCTTCGGAGCGTCAGTTCACGCGCCAGCTCGGCGTTGGACAGTCCGTGGCCCATCAGCGTCAGCACCTCGAGCTCACGCGGTGTCAGCGCGACGAGGTCCCGGTGGGTGGCTGGGACCGTGGCACCCCGGACGCGCTGGGTGCCGCTGCCGCCGCCGCTGGCGCTGCCGGGCGCGGCGAAGCGCTCCACCAGTCGGCGGGTGATCGACGGCGAGAGCAGTGCGTCACCGGTGTTCACCAGACGGACCGCGGCGGCGAGATGCTCGGGAGTGACGTCCTTCAGCAGGAACCGCTGGCACCGGCGGCGAGGGCGGCGTAGACGTAGTGGTCGAGGTCGAAGGTGGTCAGCATGATGACCCGGCAGTCCGGAGACTGGGCGATGATCCGGCGGGCGGCCTCAAGCCCGTCCATCTGCGGCATGCGGATGTCCAGCAGCCCGACATCGGGACGCAGTTCACGCACCGCCGCCACCGCTTCCGCGCCGTCGGACGCCTCGCCCACCACATCGATCCCACGGACTGTCAGGATCAGGCGGAAGCCGGTGCGGACCAGCTCCTGGTCGTCCGCGATCACCACGCGCGGGGCGGGCTCGGGGGGGGGGGGGCAGGGGGGGGCACGGCCGGTCCAGGGGGATGGGGGCGCGAACACGGGCGCGTCCAGCTCCTCGCAGCGGACGACCGGCGTCTGCCACACCCGGCCGGCCAGTCGCCGCCAGGCCCGGTCCACATCGTCGCGGCTGAGCATGCCCACCGGGGCTCCTCACTGTAGTGGTCCGGCGACAACGGCCGGAAAACGGCAGGGAGTTGCAAAAGCACGTCATCCTCGCACGGGGGCTTCGGTCCGGTGGAGCGTTCAACCCGGCGGCAGGCCGCCTGCCTCCAGGGCCTCACTGCCGCGGGTCACTCGTTGCGCAGGGCCTCCGAGATCGTCAGGCGTGCCGCCGACCGGGACGGGACGAACGCGCCCAGCAGCGCCAGCACGGTCCCGGCGAAGGCCAGCAGGGAGATCTCCCGCGCGTGCCACACGTCCATCAGGAAGGCGGGGAGGGCGATGTTGGCCGCCTCGCCCGCCATCGGCACGATCAGCCGGTGGGCGGCGACCCCCAGGGGAATGCCGATCAGCCCGCCGACCACTCCGAGCGCCGCCATGGACGTCAGCATCATGGCGATCATCTGACGGGGCGTCATGCCGATCGACTTCAGCATGCCCAGGTCACGGCGCCGTTCCCGGGTGTTGAGCACGACGGTGTTGAAGACGCCGAGCGCCGCCACCGTCCCCAGCACAAGGGTGAGGGTCGTCGCCAAGCTGATCATGGCCAGGGCGAAGGAGTTGTCCGAATCAGTGGATTCCTTCGGGTACAGGCCGGGGTCGGCGGATTTCACCGAGCCGAGGTAGCCGTCGACGTCCGTGCCCGGGTCCAGCTTGACCAGGTATTGGACCTGGATGGGCTTGTACGCCGGTGTGAGCGGGGTGAGCGTCTGCCATTCGGAGTAGAGGTTCGAGGTCTCGCCGGACATGGTCGCGCCGACGATCGTGACGCGGGTCCGCCGCCCGTCCTTCTCCAGCGTGAGGTGGTCGCCGACGCTCAGGCCGCGCTCCTTCAGGAAGCCCGACGTGACGACCACTTCACCGGGCCTGTCCAGCCAGCGCCCCTTCACGATCTCCCGCTCGAAGCCCAGCGCCGACGACTCGCCCCGGAAGAACTGGCCCTCCACGCTCTCCGTGGACCCCACGAGCGACAGCGCGAGGGTCAGCCGGGCGGTCACCTCGGCCGTGCCGGGCTGCGCGCGCAGCAGCGCCTCCGTCACGGCGTCCCCCCGCTTCGACTCGACCCCCTCGACGGGGTTGCCCCGGTCCACGCTGACCTGGACGGCGCCCTTGTGGGCGGAGGTGTCCGCGTACTCCTCCACCGTCCTGACCAGTCCCGTCGCGAAGGTCACGGTGGTCACGCCGAGCACGATCGCCGCCATGGTCAGGCTCGTGCGGCCCGGGCGGGCGAACGGCAGGCCAAGCCCCAGGCTGACGGGGCGCGGCAGCCGGGTGCCGCCGAGCAGGCGCTGGACCCTCAGCCCGCGACCCATGCGCGGCGCGCTGCCGGCGCTGGTCGCCTCGGCCGCCGACAGCCGGTGGGCCCGCAGGGCGGGGACGAGCGCGGCGAGCACGACGACGACGGGCATCCCCAGCAGCGCGATCGTGTTCACCAGAGGGCTGACGCCGACGTTCCCCAGACCCATGCCCCTGAACGCGTTGACGAGCAGGGGCCGCGCCATGAGATTGCCCAGCCCGGCGCCCAGCACGCAGCCGGCGATCGCGGGGACGGACACCATCACCAGATAGATCGCCACGACTTCGTGCGGGGTGACGCCCAGGGCCTTGAGGGTGCCGATGTGCCGGAACCCCGACACGACCGCGCCGCTGATCACGTTGGCGACGATCAGGAGCGCGGACAGGAGCCCCAGGCAGCCGAAGACCATCAGGAAGGGCACGTACGCGCCCAGCCCGGACGCCACTTCACGCTTGATGGCGAGATACGAGTTGGAGCCGAGGAACGAGTCCCGCGGCAGACCCTCGCCGACCGAGGCCAGGCCGGCCTTGACCGCGGAGTCGCTCCCGGCGGACGAGAAGCGGTACAGCATCTGGGACGTCGTCGGTCCCAGGCCGGCGATCTGCTCCGGCGACACCCAGGCGTCGGGCGTCTTGCTCAGGCTGTAGGCGTACCCGACGACGGTGAGCGTCGGCATGCCGGGGATCTCGAGCTTCTCGCCGACCGGTAGCGGATCCTCCTTCGGGCCGAAGGGCAGCGCGCTCTGCGACGGCGGGTACTGGCGCAGGACGATCTCGCCCGGCGCGGTCGCCCAATGCCCCTGCCACAGATCCAGACGGTCCACGTCTCCGCCCGGGTCCGCGCGGCCCACCACCTTCTGGGGGCCCCGCACCATGCGGGACACGCCCTCGGGGATGTTCAGCACGGCCTGCTCGAAGGGGCCCGCGACGGCCTCTACCCCGGGCCGGCGCGCCGCCCGCCTCAGCTGGTCGTCGGACACCTTGTCACGGTCGAAGGCCGCGACGGCGTGCGGGCCGCGCTGCTGGGCGAATCCACGGTCGAACGGCGCCGAGGCCGACTCCAGCAGCCCCAGTGCGACCACGATCGACATGGTGGAGAACAGGATGACGACGCCGATGACGACGGTCTGGAGCCGCCTGCGCCGCACGGCCGCACGTGCGACCCGCCATACAGCCTTCATGCGCTCCGCTCCAGAGTCCGCTCGCGGGCCACCCGGCCGTCGGCGACCTCGATCACCCGGCTGGCGCACCGCGTGGCCAGCCGTTCGTCGTGCGTCACCATGAGCAGCGTCTGCCCGAGCTGGTTCAGGTCGAGCAGCAGATCCATCACATGCTCGCCGGACCGGCTGTCCAGAGCGCCCGTCGGCTCGTCGGCGAGCAGCAGGGCCGGCCGGTTCATCAGGGCACGGGCGACGGCCACGCGCTGGCGCTCGCCGCCGCTGAGCGCCGCCGGGTAGATGTCCTTGCGGTCGGCGATGTCCAGCTCCTCGAGGAGGGCCAGTGCGCGCTGGCGTGCCTGCCTGGCCGGGGTCCCGGTCAGCTGCCCGGCGGCTCCCGGCCGCATCACCCCGGGGATGTAGGTCCGGCGACGGAGCATACCTCGCGGGATGGATCCGGCGGAGCTACGATCCGGCGAGTGTTGTCCGGGCAAGGGGCCCGGTCCTGTTGGGGGTTGGTTGGCATGGTTGCCGGACGTGTTGTGCGGTTCGACGGAAACCGGGGTTACGGGTTCATCGCTCCCGAGGCGGGCGGCGAGGACGTCTTCCTGCACGTGAACGACCTGCTCATACCCGAGTCGTACCTGCGCCCCGGGCTGGAGGTCGAGTTCGAGGTGGAGGAGGGGGACCGCGGGCCGAAGGCCTCCTCCGTGCGGCTCGCGCATGGGGCCGAGGCGCCGCCAGCCGTCCCGGCGCCGGCCCGGTCCGCGGCCGCTCCCGCGGCGTCGTCCACGCCCTCGGCGAGGAACTCGGCCACGGAGGACCCGACGTGCGACGTGCTCGATGCGGAGGAGTTCTCCAGGGAAGTCACCGAGCTGCTTCTGAAGGCCGGCCCGCGCCTGACCGCAGAACAGATCCTGGAGATCCGGAACGAGTTGCTGAAGTTCGCCGAGAGCCACGGCTGGACCGAGGACTGATAGCGCGCCGCACTGCGCGGCAAGAAGTGACAACGGAATAGCCCGCGGTGCCCGACGGCGCCGTTCAACTGCGGTGGTGCGTCAGCTGAACGGCGCCGTCGCAATTCCCACGGGGTTTTTCGGGTTGCTCTGCACACCGGCCGCACGTCATATTGCTGCGGGCAAGCACGGCCTTTGCCGAGGCGCGTGATCGCGACGGTGCCCTTGTCTCCAGATTTCGCTCGGTCATCCAGGAAGGTGGGGTACATATGGCTGATGAGCCGTTGTTTCTTCGGTCGAAGGCGATAGTCGAGCCGCTGGTGGACCGCTTTTACGCGTGGTTTCACACTGTTGCTCCGGTACAGGCGTCGATGAATCTGGCATTTCTGCAGGTGCCGATGCTCGAGTCCTATCTGCAGTCGCCGCAGGTGCATATCGCAGCCAGCCACAATCCGGAACTGCGCGGCGGCTTCTTCGTCAACATCGGCGAGGAGCAGAGCGACCAGGTGCGACAGCTCCTCGACGACATCATGCGGGACCGGGCCGACATGCTGCGGCTCGCCGACGCGATCGCCCAAGGCCAGGAGCTGCTGCGGGCGAACGCCACCGGCTTCGACCTCACCCCGCTGTACCCGAAGCTGCCCGCCGAACTCGGCGGACTGGTCGAGCTTGCGTACGACACCGACAACCAGGCGGCGGTACGGTTCATCGAGCCGCTCGTCTACCAGAGCCCGGTGTACACCGAGGCCAGGCAGTCGGTGCAGCTGTCGCTGGAGCCGGGCGTGGAGCGGCCGTTCATCCTGAGCACCCCGCGCCTACCCTCGCCGGACGTCCTGGAACTGCAGATCCCCTTCCGCCACCCCGGACTCGAGGCGCTGTTCAAGGCCCGGGTGAACCAACGACGACCCTGAGCCGGCTGCGTGAGGAACTGGAGCTGAACGACGCTCAGGCGGCGCAGCTCACCGGCCTGCTGAGCCCGACGCCGAGCGTGTCGAAGGACCGCCACATCGACGGCGGCGGCCGCATCCGCTACTTCGGCCACGCGTGCCTCGTCCTGCAGACGGCCGAGGGTGCGTTCGTCACCGACCCGTTCATACGCGCCGACAGCTCGGCGCAGGACCGCTACACCCTGGACGACCTGCCGGACTTCATCGACCTGGTGCTGATCACGCACGGGCACCAGGACCACATCGTCCTCGAGACCCTGCTGCAGCTGCGCGGCCGGATCGGGACGATCGTCGTGCCGCGCTCCTCCCGGGGCAACCTGGAGGACCCGTCGATCGGGTTGTACCTGAAGCAGCTGGGCTTCCCGGTCGTCGAGGCCGACGACTACGACGAGTTCCCCTTCCCCGGCGGCAAGGTGGTGGCGACCCCGTTCCTGGGCGAGCACTGCGACCTCGACATCCGCAGCAAGTCGACGTACTGGGTGGACCTGGCCGGCCGGTCGGCGTTCGTCGGGGCCGACTCCTCCGGGATCGACACGACGCTCTACCGCTACATCCGCGAGCACCTGGGCACGGCCGACATCGCCTTCCTGGGCATGGAGTGCGACGGCGCCCCGCTGACCTGGCTGTACCAGGCGCTGCTGACCAAGCCGGTCACCAAGAAGATGAGCAACTCGCGCAAGCTGTCCGGCTCGAACGCCGAGCAGGCCGCGGCGATCACGACCGAGCTGGGCGCCACCGAGGCGTATGTGTACGCCATGGGCGAGGAGCCCTGGCTGGGCCACGTCATGGCCACCACCTACAACGAGGACACGTACCAGATCAAGCAGATCGAGGAGTTTATGACCTGGTGCGCGGACCGCGAAATCAAGGCCGGCCACCTGTTCGGCCAGCAGGAATGGCGCTGGTGACCGGAGCTCAGTGACCGTCCGCCGTCGGGAGGCACGCCATGGCTGTGCGAGACATCGCGTATGTCGAGCTGTACACGAGCAACAGGAAGTCCGTCGCCGATCACTTCGCCTCGGCGATGGGGTTCGCGCGCACCGCGGACTGGGTGGGCGTCCACAGGAGTTCCGTACTGCTGCGGCAGGGGGAGGTGAGTCTCCTCATCACCACCGGCCCGGTGACCTGGAGATTTCTGGACACCTACGGGGACGGCATCGCCGATGTCGCCCTGGTGTGCGACGACGTCGGGGAAACCCTCGAAGCGGCGCTGGCGGCGGACGCGGTGACGGCCGACTCCCTTGGGGGAAACCCCGCCCTGTCGGGGGCGGGCGGTGTCGCTCACACCCTGCTCCCACCCGGAGGAGTCACCGCGAGTGGCCTGCCCTCGGGCCGCACCTGGGTGCCGGAACCGGGCGCGCCCCTCCGGCCGGAAGGCCCGATCCGGGGACTGGACCACGTCGGTCTGCGACCCGGAGCGGGCACGCCCGGCGCCTGTGCCGACTTCTACCGGGACGCCCTCGGTTTCTCCTGCCGCCCCTCCGGTCCTGCGGGAGGCCGGTGGGAGGAGCGGACGGACACGGCTGTCGTCCGCGTTCCTTCCGGGCGGGTGACCCTGGCCGTGGCCGACGGGGACCCGTACTTGGCGTTCCGCACCGACGGCTCCGTCCCCGCCGTCTGCACGTTTCCCGGCGGGGGAGTGGTGGAGAGCCACGAGGCCGTGAACGACGACCGAGTGGCGTACCGCGGCTCCGCCACCGGCCCGGCCGCCCGGCCCGCCCGGGACGACGCCCTTCAGGGCGCGGCACCGGACAAGGAGTGGGTCCCACAGGCGGACCGGGAGGCGTTCGCGCGCCTGCGACTGCGGCCCCGGCCCGTCACGGGCTTCGACCGCTACCTGTTCGCCGAGACCGAGACTCGGATCCTCGGCCGCACCTGGGCGGCCCCGGTCGTCGTGGTGTCCCCGGACGACCAGGACCGGGCCCAGCTTGACGGCGAGGTCGCCATGGTCGACGGCGAGGTCGTCATGGCCGCGGTCGCCGGGTCGGCCGGCCTGCCGCTCGTGGTGAGTGACGTCGCCGGGCGGAGGCTGCGGGACATCGTCGCGGCCGCCTCCGGGCCGCTCTGGCTACGGATCTCCCATGACCGCGGGGATCCCCCGAACCGCGAACTGATCCGTGAGGCGCAACGGGCCGGCGTCCAGGCGCTGGTCCTCGGAGCGGACGCCCCCAGCCGTACCGGGTCCTCGTCGAACGGGTGCGTGCCGTAAGCCCGTTGCCGCTCCTCCTGGAAGGCGTACTCACCGCCTCCGACGCCCGAAGGGCCGTCGAAGCAGGTGTGGACGGCGGCCGCCAGCCTGCAAGAAGCGCAGGGGCTTTACCGGGAGCTGGACAATCGCATCGGCGAGGTGAACATCCTGTCCGATCTGCATTGTCGTCTCCCACCGCGGGGACCGGCGGCCGGGTCCGGCCCCGGCCACCGTCGACGCACTTCCCCCGGTCGCGTCGGCGGTGGGCGGAGCCTGTCCCGTCCTCCTCGACGGGGGCGTCCGCGGCGGAGGCGACGTGCTGGCCGCCCTCGCACTGGGCGCCGACGCCGTACTGCTCGGACCTCCGGTGCTGCACGGCCTGGCCGTGGCGGGGCGACGGCCATCCGGATGGGGGCCGAGGCGCTGGAGGCCTGCCTGAAGCGGGCCGGTGCCGAACTCTCCGACCTGCGTCACCTGTGCTGCGTGACGTCCACCGGCTTCCTCACCCCCGGACTCAGCGCCCAGCTCATCCGGGAACTGGGCATCGACCGTCACTGCAGCCGCTCGGACATCGTCGGCATGGGCTGCAACGCCGGGCTCAACGCCCTCAACGAGGTGACCGGCTGGGCCGCCGCACACCCCGGCGAACTCGCCGTCGTGCTCTGCTCCGAGGCGTGTTCCGCTGCCTACGCCATGGACGACACGATGCGCACCGCCGTCGTCAACAGCCTCTTCGGCGACGGTTCTGGAGCCGTCGCGCTCACGGCGGACACCGGCCCCGGCGACGAGGCGGCGATCGCCCCCGAGGGGCCCCGCATCCTCAAGTTCGCGAGCTGCCTCATCCCCGACGCCATCGACGCCATGCGCTACGACTGGGACCGGGCGCAGGACAGGTTCAGCTTATTCCTCGACCCGCAGATCCCGTACGTGGTGGGCGCGCACGCCGAACTCGTCGTCGACCGGCTGCTGTCCGGGACCGGACTGCGCAGGAGCGACATCGAGCACTGGCTGGTGCACTCCGGAGGCAAGAAGGTGATCGACGCCGTCACCGTCAACCTCGGCCTGACCCGGCACGACCTGCGGCACATGGTCGGCGTCCTGCGCGACTACGGCAATGTGTCGAGCGGATCGTTCCTCTTCTCCTACGAACGGCTCCTCGACGAGGCAGTCACCCGGCCCGGTGAGTACGGCGTACTCATGACCATGGGGCCCGGCTCCACCATCGAAACCGCGCTGATCCAGTGGTGACGGGAACGGAGAGCAAGGTGCTCACCCTGACAATCAACGGAACCGAGCCCGTGTCGGCCACAGCGGTCAAGGCCGTGACGGCCGTCTGCGACCAGGCCGAGGACCGGCCCGGACCGGGCATCGTGACCGTGGAGGTCTCCGGCGCCCCCGCGGCGGGCTGGACCGGCGGCCTCGGCATCTCCCTGCTCACCAAGTGGGAGCGCGCGCTGCGCCGGCTGGAGCGGCTCCCGGTGGCCACCGCCGCGGTGGCCACCGGCGACCTCGGAGGCACGGCCCTGGAGGCGTTCCTGGCCCGGACGTCCGCGTCGCCACCCCCGGCACCCGGCTGCTCGTCCCGTTCGACGGCGAGGCCACCTGGCCCGGGATGGCCCTGTACCGGCTGGTCCAGCAGGCCGGAGCCGCACGCGTGCGGAGGGCGGTGCTGTTAGGTGCCTCGATCGACACTGCCGAAGCGCTGGCGCTCGGCCTCGTCGACGAACTGGCCGACGACCACGCCGCCGCGGCACGGCTCACGTCCAGCACGTCGGCACCGGCCGGCAAGGAGCTCGCCATCCGGCGTCAACTGCTGTTCGACGCGACGACGACCAGCTTCGAGCAGGCCCTCGGCGCCCATCTGGCCGCGGCCGACCGTGCTCTGCGCGGGGCAGCCGTGAAGGAGGCGTCGTGACCGCGACCGTCTCCGCCCGACAGGAGGCCCTCGACGTCTGGGCGGGCCTGGCCGACACCACCCGGCAGGTCGAGAAGGTGCTCCTGTCCCTGCCGTCGCCCGGTGCGCGGTCACCCGAGCAGCGCGCTGAGGCGGCGGCCGCCAAGGACACCTCCCGCGCGCTGCGCACCCGGTTCCTGGACGCCCACGCGGACGCCGTGTACGACGGGCTCACCGACGGCCGCACCCGCAGCCTGAAGATCGCCGAACTCGTCGAGGCCGCCGCGGCCGCTTTCCCGGGTCTGGTACCGACGGCCGCACAGCTCGCCTCGGAGCGCAGCCGGCCGCAGGCCGACAAGGAAGGCCACGAGATCGACCAGGGCATCTTCCTCAGGGCGGTCCTCGGATCGCCCTCGGCCGGCCCGCATCTGATGGACGCCATGCTCAGGCCCACTCAACGAGGTCGTGATGGCCGACCAGCTCGACCGCTGTGTCGAGGAATGGACGAACGACCTGGTCCGCAGCGCCCCGCTTGCGGTACGCGCCATCAAGGAAGCCACCCTCGCCTCCCTCGACATGCCGTTCGAGGAGGCGTTCACCGCCCGGTACACCTGGGAGGAGAAGCGCAGGGACAGCGACGACGCGGTCGAGGGCCCACGCGCCTTCGCGGAGAAACGCGACCCGGTCTGGTCCGGCCGCTGATCGCACCACCAGCCGCCGCCGAGGCCCTCGCAGGACCCCCGAAGGCTCCGGCGGCGCAGCGACCCGACAGCCAAGGCTGATCGGACGGAACGCGACGGTCCGTTGCAGTGACCCGTTCCCGGCACCCTCTGTGACAAGCAGCGCGCCGATCTTGTGACGCGCACTGCGCCGCGGCACTCTGCTGCGCATTTCGCTGGGGCGTGCGGGGTGACCGTGTTGGGGGCCGGCAGCTGCGAGGTGACGGTGAGGTGTCAGGTCTCTCGGTGCCCGCTCAAAACAGTGCCAGGTCCTCGCCGCTGGTGTCTGCGATGACTGGCCGGAACTGGGCAGGGAGGCCGTCCAGGCGGTCAGGACCGGCCGCGGCGGCCACGGCAGGGGCCGTCTCGGTCAACCAGGCACGAAACCGCTCGGCGGCTTCGCGGTAGGGGACTCGCGCCAGGACACGGTGCTCGCCGGATGGGCAGAAGTCGACGGCGACAGTGAGCAGACAGGAACGGGGCGAGTTCTGACTGCCCGTCCAGGACACGCGCAGGACACCGCAGGGCTTGCGCCCGCGGGCGGCGCGGTGGGTCGGGCGCAGCGATCGGCAGGCTATGTGGGCGGTCCATGCGGCGAGGTGCGGCAGGGGCAGGGTGGTGCGTGCGCGGCAGCCGGGGCAGCGGTGCCAGTGGCGGAGCCAGTCGTCGGTGTCGGTGTGGAAGAGGCGTGTGTAGCGGTTCGCCACGCGGATGTCATTGCTGTACAGGTGGTCGGGGCGTTCCTGTGTGTTGCAGGACTGGCAGACGGGGGCGCGGACGTAGCCGTGTTCGTGGCAGTGGTCGAGCACGGTGGCGGGCGCAGTGCGGCAGACGGCGCACGCCCACCCAGCCACCCTGCGGGAGGTACCGGGCTTCCTGCTGAGCACCGAATACAGCTGGCCTTCCAGCTCTTTGTTGTACGGACGCAGGGAGGCGGTGGGGCCCTCGGGGCTCGTCTTCTGCCGACGGCCGGCGTCTCGGGCCTGCCGGGGGTGGGAGGGCGGCTCGGTGACCGCTGTGCTTGCCTGGCGGGTCCGCGCGGCTTGCACCCACTGCGTTTCGGCGTGCTCGGCCGCGTCCAGCAGCCTGACCACAGCACGCGGCAGCCACCACGTGCGCTGCGTCCCGTCGCGGGTCTGCTCCACGAGTATCTGTCGCCAGTCGATCCCCGCCAGATGGTACGGCCGGCCGACTGCCCGCTCGGGGCCGCCCAGCTCCTGCAGTTCCCCCGTGATGCGCTGGCGCCAACGCAGCGGCGTTTGCTCGTTGCACTCCTGCCTCGGCGCCCCACGAAACGGACCGATGCGGACCAGGTCCTGCCGAGCCATCCCAACCGCGTTCAGTTCCGCGGCCGCCCGGCGCACCTCAACCTCCGGAACACTCCACTGACCGTTGCTCACCCTCACCGTCGCCACCACATGGCTGCCGAGCAGGACGTACCTCACCTGGGCACGGGCAGGAGAGCAGGTGAATGCCCCGGAAGCCGTCGGCACAGCACTGTCGGCCGTCAAATCGACCCACAGAGCGTCCGCGGCAACCAGGGTGATCAGGCCGTCCGTGCGGCTCGGCATGACACGCTCTGACATACCGACAGGCTAACGGCTTGCAACGCGGCATTCGAAGGGCCAGCGAACGGGAGACAGCGGGGGCCACGATCGAACTCACCATGGATGCCACGGGGCAGGCCTGCTACCGCTTGGAATCCCGCCGTTGCACGAGGTCGCGGCGACGCTGCTCACGTGGGGCCTGCGCGCGGCCCTGCACCCGGGTTCGAACACCGATCCGTGGGTCGCGCGTGCCCGGCGCGTGCTTCGCCGGGCACGGCTGCCGCTGCTGTCGGAGCTGGCCCCGGACGGCGGCGGCCATGTGCCGGATTTCCTCAGTCCGCACCCGTCCGGGCCCGCTCCCGCCCTCGAGGAGGAACTGGAACCGGTCCGTTCCACTCCGCCCGGAAGTGTCCTGAGCGAGCTGAAGGCCTTGCGCGACGGCCGCTCGTGCAACGTCCTGGCCGGACCGGAGCTGCTCCCGGAGGTACAGGGGGCGATGGCCCGGGGCGGCGGGCATGTCGGCCAGCAGCGCCGCAGAGGAACTGCGGCGCTACGGGGACCTGGCCTTCACCCTGCACTGGGAGGCCGCGAGGAGCGCCCCGAAACGGAAGCCGAACGGTGCGCCGGCGTACTGGCGTGGTGCGCCGAACTCTTCGACTTGCTGCACCCCGGCATCCGGTGGGCCGACGCACACTGCGCGTGGAGAGCGGGTTCACGGTGGCGCTGGCCGTGCCCCTGGTGGTCGCGGTGCCGTCGCTGGTGGCGCCGTGGCAGCGGACCGGTACGGGGCGGTCGTAGGCCGCCCTTGCCGAACTACCCCGCGCGTGACAGGGCCGCGGCGCCGACCGCCCCCTCCGCCGAGCCGGCCAGTCTGCTCGGCCCCACCCGCGCCGGGCTGCTCGCGGCGCCGGCGCGACCGGCTTCCACCGCACGGCTCGCGGCAGGTCACTTCCTCAGTCCCACCACAGTGTCGTACCACCTGGGCGTGCTGGACCGAGCGGGTCCCGTCGCCCGCGCCCGGTCCAGATGGGCGGTGCTCTGTCGCCGCATGCCCGCGGGTTCCCGGCTGACAGGAACCGGTTGGACACGGCCCGTTCGCCGGCCCCGTTCACCGGGCCACGTGCCTCCGCCGTCAGCCGAGTGGACCGGCGAAGGTGGCGGGGCGCCCGTGCCCGGTACAAGCATGGATCATGACCGACGCACCGAGCGGCTCCCCCCGGGGACCGGAATACAACGACCGCCATGCCCATGCCGCGGGTGACGTGCATGCGCCGAAACCGCCCTCGGGCTACATGGAGCCACCCTTCGAGGGGTTCCTGCACCACCTCTCCCGCACCGCCTGGCAGGTCGTCCTGATCACCGGCATCGCCTCCCTGATCCTTGGGATCGTGATCCTGGCCTGGCCGGGCCCGTCCCTGCTGGTCGCGGGGATCCTCTTCGGCATCTACCTTATTCTCAGCGGCGCGCTCCAACTGGCGGCCGCCTTCGGCACGCACAAGGCGACTTCGCTGCGTGTCCTGGCCTTCATCAGCGGCTCCCTGTCGATCCTGCTGGGCCTGTTCTGCTTCCGGGGTCGCTTGGAGTCGATCCTGCTGCTCGCGTTGTGGATCGGCATCGGCTGGCTGATCCGCGGAATCACCCATACTCTGGCCGCCGTTCACGACCCCACCATGCCCGCGCGCGGCTGGCAGGCCTTCCTCGGCGTCGTCACCTTCATCGCGGGGATCGTGCTGATCATCTCGCCGTTCAACTCGATCGCCGTGCTCACCCTGGTCGCCGGCTGGTGGCTGGTCGCGGTCGGCATCGTCGAGATCGTAACGGCGCTCCGGCTCCACGGCCGTGCGCAGCGGATCCCGCGCACGGCATGAACCCTGTGCAGTGCGTCAACTTCGTGCCATACAGATAGCCGAGAGGGCGGTTTTCGGGGTCGACACGCTGAACGGTGCGCGAGGCTGGCAGATGCCCCATTGCGAGCCCAACCCCGCAGCACCCACGTATCGCTCGTCGGTATGCCTGGCCGCGGCTGCGTCTGGTGCTCGCCGCGCTGGTGCTCGCCGCCGGTGCGCACGCGGAGGCGGCGGAGGGCGACCGTCCCGTGGCGGCCGGACCATGGAGCGGAGCGTCGGTCGTGCGACCTGTTTCTCGATGAGCAGTGCCAGCGTGGGCGGCAGGAGGACGGGGGACGGCGTCCCCGGCCGAGTGCCCGGCCGAGTGCCCGGCCGTGTGGGCTGTCCAGGGTGGTCGAAGGCCAGCACGTAGCGCCGTCGTAGGCGCCGGGGACGTACGGGCACCGGTGCCTACGACGGCCCGCTCGTGGCCTTCCTGGCATCCAATGACGCGCGCTGGATCACCGCGGGCACCATCCCGTCTCCGGCGGCATGCGCTGACGCCAGGCGGTCTTCGCCGCTGACCCGAAAACGGCCGGAGCCGTTGTTCAAGATCAGCGAGGGGTGAGGAGGCAGAACTCGTTGCTTTCCGGGTCGGCCAGAACCGTCCAGGAGATTGCGGACTGGTCGATACCGGGGTCGGTGGCGCCCAGGGCGCGCAGTCGGGCTTCCTCTGCTGCCAGGTCGTCACCGGGTAGGGGCAGACGTCGAGGTGGACGCGGTTCCACACGCTCTTGGTGTCGGGGGTGCGGAGGAACTCCAGGTAGGGGCCGACGCCTTTGGCGGAGCGCATGGCCGCGTGGTCGTCGGTGACCTCGTGCACCGTCCAGTCCATCGCCTTGCCCCAGAACCGGGCCATCCCTCGTGGGTCGGTGCAGTCGACCACCACCGCGGCGATCGGCCCGGTGACCCGGTAGATCGGACGGGGCTCCAGGACGCAGAACTCGTTGCCCTGCGGGTCGGCCATGACCGTCCAGGGGACGTCGCCCTGACCCACGTCGGCGAGCGTCGCGCCGAGATCCTTCAGACGCGCGACCAACTCCTCCTGATGGGCGGTCGAGGTGGTGGCCAGATCAAGGTGCACCCGGTTCTTCACAGTTTTGGGTTCCGGCGAGCGCTTCACTGGCGACGTCTACCTCAACATGATCGAGACCCCCGCCGAGCCGGCCCGCCTGGCGACCGCCCTGGTCCGCTTCACCCCCAGTGCCCGCACCAACTGGCACTCCCACGCCAACGGCCAGACCCTCTACGTCACCGATGGTGTCGGCCTCGTCGGCTCCCGTGACGGCGACGTCGTACGCGTCAGCGCCGGACAGACCGTCAAGTGCCCGCCCGGTGAGGAGCACTGGCACGGCGGCACCGACACCGCCCTCATGGCGCACATCGCCATGGTCGTCGGCGATGCCGACGGCGACGGCACCACCTGGCTGGAACCCGTGACCGACGAGCAGTACGCCGCAGCTCTCGCCACCGCCACCGCCACCCGCTGAGGGCCGCTGGGACGGTTGGAGCTGAGCCTGTCCAGGTGAGGGGCGACCGTGCCCCTCACCTGAACTCGTACGGACCGAGAGTCCCGGTCCTGCCCCATGGACCGGGATGCTGATCCACTCGTCGCAGCCCCTGCTGATCGGGCCGTCATCTTTCCGATGACGCATCATGTGGAGTGAGCCTTTTCCAACCTCATGCTGACGCGTGGTGAAGGACGAGAGCGGCCTGGATGATCGCGGTGCGGGCGAGGCCCACAGCAGCCGCCCGAAGGGATCCGGGCAGCGAGTCGTCCGGTCAGGTACCGCAGGGTGCGACTGGGCAGGTCGATCGACGACGGGTAAACAAGCACGCGAAGCTCCTGGTGGCTGCGGACGATCGTGGTCGAGAACTCGTCTACCAGGAGCTTCGCCGTTTCGTAGATCCGTCCAACACGCGGCCAGAACCGTCAGGTTAGAGAAGGCTCAGGGGCCAGGGTGCGCTGTGGTCCTTGGGGCACCCCACTCCAGGCTCTGCAGCAGTTCTCTGAGCTGCCGCAACACGGGACGGTGCGACTCCATGAGCGGACTGCGGCCACCCCTCACTGGTTGGGGCTGATTGTTGGTGTCGGGAATCTGCCAGAGGATGGTGCCCGTTCCTGCTGGACTAGTGGACACACTCTGAATGTGATGTCCAACTCAGGACGGGATTCATGTCCACAGCAACCACCGCTGCTGTCCAAGCTCCTGCACCGCCGGATCGCTCGGCTTTGGTTTCCTGGCTGGCTGTGATTTCGGTGATGCTGGGGATCTTTTCGATCGTCACCACTGAAATTCTGCCGATCGGCCTGCTGACCTCGATCGGATCGAGTTTCACCATCTCGGACGGAATGGCTGGTCTCATGGTGACCATGCCAGGATTCCTGGCCGCAGTTTCAGCCCCCTTGGTCACGGTGGCCACGGGGCGTATCGACCGGCGGGTCATGCTGGGTGTGTTCATCCTCTTGCTGGCGCTGGCCAATTTCCTGGCCGCCATCGCGCTGAACTATTGGCTGGTCCTGGTTTCCCGCGTCATGGTGGGGGTCACCATCGGCGGCTTCTGGTCCATCGGAGCCGGGCTCGCCGGCCAGTTGGTGCCTGCCAAATCCGTGGGCCGCGCGACCTCGGTGATCTTCTCTGCGGTACCGCTCGGCTCCGTACTCGGGGTACCGCTGGGCACGTTCATCGGTGACATCGCGGGCTGGCGGACGGCGTTCCTGGTCATGGGCGGCTTCACGCTGGCCGTCCTCGCCCTGCTGTTCCTGGTCGTCCCGCCGCTCCCCTCCGACCAGGCGACGCGCCTCGACGTCCTCGGCGGCATGCTCCGGAGCGTCAACACCCGCTTCGCCCTGTTGATGACCTTCCTCGTCGTGCTCGCTCACTTCGGCACGTACACGTACGTCACCCCCTTCCTGGAGCAGGTGACCCATGTGAGTTCGGCTCTCATCACGGTCTATCTGCTCGTCTACGGAGCAGCCGGAATCGCCGGCAACTTCCTCGGCGGATCAACTGTGGGGCGCTATCCGCGAGCGACTTTCGCCGCGGCCGCCGCGTTGATCGCCGGTGCGACCCTGCTCCTCCCGGTCCTCGGCCGGTCGGACGTGGGAGCGGTAACGCTGCTGATCGTCTGGGGCGTCGCGTACGGAGCCGTGCCGGTCTGCTCGCAGACCTGGTTCGCCAAGGCTTCGCCCGACTTCCCCGAGGCGTCCTCTGTCCTCTTCACCGCCTCCTTCCAGGCCACCATCTCCATCGGAGCCCTGGTCGGAGGGGCCGTCCTCGACCACTCCTCGCCCTCGACGGTCATGGTGCTGGGCGGATTGGCAGCTGTCCTGATGGTGCTGGTGCCCTGGTCCCACTGGGCGGGGAGGTTCCCCTGGCCCAAGGCTTCATAGCCACACCGTGTCAGGTACAGCCATCCTCCTCGGCACGTGCCCCACAGCGTTTGCCTTCTCGTTGGGTCGCGCCGCCTCCGATCCCTTCGGGCGGCTGCTGTGGGCGTCGCCCGCATTGCCTGGCTCCACCCACGACCTGACCGTCGCCCCCCCACGGCATCGTCGAGGCACTCACCGTGGCCGGCCTCAAGTGCTGGGCCGAAAAAGGCATATCAGGGCGCCGGCGGTTCCATCCGGGTGCCCTTCCGGGGCCGTCGTCTCAAGCGGTGGCAGCGGTGGCACAACAGCACGCACACGAAGATCCGCTGCCTCGGCGAGCAGGCCATGGCCACGCTGAAGGGCCGGCGCCTCCTACGGAAGGTCCGCTGCAGACCTTGGGGCTGCGGCTCTGTTGGATTGGCCGCAGCCGCCTGCTCCGAGCTGACGGTCCCACCTGGCACAGGTTGTAACGACCGTCCACGGGCGTCCAGCTACGCCCTCTGGGGGCGCTCGGGCGCGCCGACGAGCGGACACGTCTGCCAGCCGGCCGAGAAAACCCGTTGCGAGGGACCCACATCGGATGTCTGATTGATCGGCCACCGATCAGGGGAGGGAACATGAGGACGTCGCTGCTCACCCCCTCGTTGCACACCGCTCGCCTTCGACTGCGTGCCTTCGAAGACGCGGATGCGAACGACCTCTTCGCGCTGCACAGCAGCGCCTACGTGCTGCGCTACTGGGACGCGCCACCGTGGAGCGAACGCGTGCGCGCGGAGAAGTTCATCACGGCTTGCCGGCAGATGGCACAGGAGGGCACCGGGGCGCGGCTGGCCGTAGATCGTGTCTCCGACGGGGCGTTCATCGGCTGGTGCAGCCTGAGCAGGTGGAATCCGGACTACCGCAGCGCGTCGCTTGGCTACTGCTTCGACGATGCAGCGTGGGGCCACGGCTACGCGACCGAGGCCGCGCGCGTTCTGCTGCGGTGGGCATTCGACACGCTGGACCTAAATCGCGTCCAAGCTGAGACCGATACGCGCAACGTGGCTTCTGCCCGCGTGCTGGAGAAGCTCGGCTTCGTACGTGAAGGGACGTTGCGGGAAGACTGTGTCGTCAACGGCGAGGTCTCTGACTCGTGGGTCTACGGGCTGATCAGGCGGGAGTGGCAGCCGTCGTCCGAGCCGGTTCCCGCCCACTGAGTTCCGTGGCTTTCCGACGGGACATTCGTGGCCGTTGGTGAGCAAGGCCATTTCATGGGTGGGGATGTGAGGCAGTGGCCGACGAGGTGACCTTCACCGGTCAGTCCGGCAAGACATGGCGATACTGGGAGAGCAAGCTGCTCGGGGAGCCGGGTGGCTTTGGTGGCGTCTCCGAGGCTGAGGGGCCGGACGGGTCGCCCATGGCGGTCAAGGTGGTCAAGAAGCAGCGCCCGTCTGGTGCGCTCCTGCGACGACATCGTGCTCAAGAACCTCATCGGTCGGCTCCTTGCCAAGCGTCCTGAAGATCGCCCGCAGGATGCTCGTGCCGTGCTTGACCGGATTCGTACGCATGTTGCGTTCCCATATAAAACGGCTCGACGTGGCACCTGACGGTTGACCTTTCCGGAACCAGGCTGGCAACTACGTGGACGCTGGCGCCTACGGCATCACGAGGGCGCGGGAACGGAATACGCCCTGACTCGTACTGAGCGCGCTTCTCGCCTGGTCAAGCGGCCTTACGACCTCCGGCACGCCGCGATCTCGTTCTGGCCCTACTACGGAGTGGACCCGGCCGAGTGCGCCCGCCGCGCCGGCCAGAGCATCGAGGTTCTCTTTCGCCACTACGCCAAGTTCCTTGACAGCCTTCGAGAGCAGGCGAACCGCCTCATCGAGCAGTCCATGAACGAGTGGCAGCGCGTCAGCCAAGGTGACGTACCCGAGGGCTGAACCGGGGGGTCCGTGACTGGTCCGGAAGTGCTTCTTTCCACGCAGCTGACAGGACCCTAATAGGGCTTTGTTAGGTACCCCGGATGATCAAGCAGGAGTAGGGTTGTGATCTTCTTTCAGGTGTGACTCCTGAGGAGATGGAAGAGGTCCGTCCGCGCCTGGAGGCGTTCGCGGCTCAGATGCTCGGCTCGCTGGCCCGTCGGGACCAGCGGGCCAAGGGTGAGCTGTATCTGCGTGGGCTGATGCTGGACGGCAAGCGCAAGTCCATGCAG